>JAHFRO010000089.1 GCA_023266245.1 Betaproteobacteria bacterium
TTCCCAGGCTACTTTATCGCCCTTGAACTGCTCGTTGTCCCACGGCTGGTTGTCGGGCTTGCCTTGATACTGGCCCTGCTTGTAGACGGTCACCGTGAGCTTCTCGCCGCAGCCTGCCGCAATGAGCGGCAGAACTGCGGCGGCACCGATCACGATCAGCCGCTTCATGACTTGGCCCCGGGTTGGGCAGCAGGCTTCTTCTCGGGCCGGCCATAAGCGGTGCCCCAGCCCCACACTTCGGCACCCTTCCCGCGCTTCAGCACGCGGTCGCGGTAGATATCCGCGATCACGTCGGCATCGCCGCCCAGCAGCGCCTTGGTCGAGCACATTTCGGCGCACGCCGGAAGCTTGCCTTCCGCCAGCCGGTTGCGGCCATACTTCCTGAACTCGGCCTCGGAGAAATCGGGCTCCGGGCCGCCGGCGCAGAACGTGCACTTGTCCATCTTGCCGCGCAGGCCGAACGCGCCATCCTGCGGGAACTGCGGCGCGCCGAACGGACAGGCGTAGAAACAGTAACCGCAGCCGATGCACAGGTCCTTGTCGTGCAGCACCACGCCTTCCGACGTGGTGTAAATGCAGTCGACCGGGCACACCGCCTTGCACGGCGCGTCCGAGCAGTGCATACAGGCGACCGAAATCGATTTTTCGCCCGGCACGCCGTCGTTCAGCGTCACCACGCGGCGGCGGTTCACGCCCCACGGAACATCGTGCTCCTGCTTGCAGGCCACCACGCAGCCGTTGCACTCGATGCAACGTTCGGCATCAGCCAAAAATTTCATTCTTGCCATGGTTAGCTCCTCATGATCCCGTTATCCGCTACGCCTTCATGACCTGGCACAGCGTGGTCTTGGTCTCCTGCATCATGGTCACGATGTCGTAACCATAAGTCATCGCGGTGTTGACAGCCTCGCCACGCACCCAGGGAGCTGCGCCCTCGGGGTACTTGTCGAGCAGGTCCTTGCCCATCCACCAGCCGGCGAAGTGGAACGGACAGAATGTCGTTCCGGCCGCGACCCGCTCGGTGACCTGGGACTTGACCTTGATGCGCACCTTGGTCGGCAGCTCCACCCACACGTACTCGTTGTCCCTGAAGCCGCGGTCGTTGGCGTCCTTCGGATTTATCTCGATGAACATTTCCTGCTGCAGCTCGGCGAGCCACTTGTTGGACCGGGTATAGTCGCCACCGCCTTGGTACTCGACCAGCCGGCCGCTCGTCAGGATCAGCGGGTATTGCTTCACCGCGTCCTTGTTCGCCTGCTGCACCGTCTTGTACAGGATCGGCAGCCGCCACCGCACCTTCTGGTCGTCGTACGTGGGATACTTCTCGATCAGATCCGGCCGCGGACTGAACAGCGGCTCGCGATGCACCGGGATCGGATCCGGGAAGTTCCACACGTTGGCCCGCGCCTTGGCGTTGCCGAACGGATGGCAGCCGTGGTTCTTCATTGCCACGCGGATGATGCCGCCCGACGGGTCGGTCTTCCAGTTCTTGCCCTCGGCAGCCTTTTTCTCGCCTTCGTCCAGCTCGTCCCACCAGCCGAGCTTTTTCAGCAGCACGTGGTCGAACTCGGGGTAGCCGGTCGTGAGATCGGCGCCTTTTGAGTGCGACCCATCCTCAGCGAGCAGGTTGACGCCGTCCTTCTCGACGCCGAAATTGGCGCGGAAGTTGCCGCCGCCGTCCATGATGTGCTTCGAGGTGTCATACAGATTGGGCGAGCCCGGATGCTTCAATGCGGGCGTCCCGTAACACGGCCACGGCAGGCCGAAGTAATCGCCGTCGAGCACGTAGCCGGTCTTGGCGTCCTTGCCGCCCTTCGCGCGCAGGGTCTTCACGTCGAACACGTGCATGTTGCGCATGTGCGCCTGCAGCCGCTCGGGCGACTGCCCGGTGTAGCCGATCGTCCACACCCCGCGATTGATCTCGCGCAGGATGTCCTCGCTGTCCGGCTCGGGCATGCCGCCCTTGCCCTTGACGAGCTTGATCTTCGCCGTGAGCTCCTTGGCGAAGCCGAACTTCTCGGCGAGCTGGTACATGATCATATGGTCGGTGCGCGACTCGAACAGCGGGTCGACCACCTTCTCGCGCCACTGGAGCGAGCGGTTGGACGCGGTGCACGTTCCCGCACCCTCGTAATTTGTGGCCGCCGGGAGCAGGTAGACGCCGTCCTGCCGCACCATCGCCGCCATCGCGGCGGTGGCGGTCGGAACCGGGTCGATCACCACCAGGAGGTCGAGCTTCTTCATCGCCTCGACCATCTCCTTGCCGCGCGTCTGGCTGTTGGGCGAATGGCCCCAGTAGATCACCGCGCGCAGGTTGGAATCCTGGTCGATGTTCTCGTTCTTCTCGAGCACGGCGTCGATCCAGCGCGATACCGTGATGCCGGGTTTCTCCATCATCGCCTGCGACGCGAACTGCTTCTTCAGCCATTCGTAATCAACGCCCCATACGCCGGCCCAGTATTTCCACGAGCCGGTCGCGAGGCCGTAATAGCCGGGCAGCGAGTCGGGATTGGGTCCGACGTCGGTCGCGCCCTGCACGTTGTCGTGGCCGCGGTAGATGTTGGTGCCGCCGCCGGAAACGCCGACGTTGCCCAACGCGAGCTGGAAGATACAGGACGCGCGCACGATGGCGGTGCCGGTGGTGTGCTGGGTCTGCCCCATCGCCCACACGATGGTGCTGGGACGGTTCTTCGCCATCGTCTCGGCGACGTCTCGCACCTCGGCTTCCTTCATGCCGGTGACTTCCTCGACCTTGTCCGGCGTCCATTTCGCGGCCTCTTCCCTGACCTTGTCCATGCCGTAAACGCGGGCCTGGATGTATTCCTTGTCTTCCCAGCCGTTCTTGAAGATGTGATACAGCATGCCGTGCAGGAAAGCGATATTTGTGCCGGGGCGGATGCGGTAGTACTTATCCGCCTTCGCCGCGGTGCGCGTGAAGCGCGGATCAACGACGATCACTTTGGCGCCGTTCTCCTTCGCATGCAGCGTGTGCAGCATGGAAACCGGGTGCGCTTCCGCCGCGTTGCTGCCGAAGAACAGAATGGCCTTGGAGTTCTGCTCGTCGTTGTAGGAGTTGGTCATCGCGCCATAGCCCCAGGTGTTCGCCACGCCGGCGACCGTCGTCGAGTGGCAGATGCGCGCCTGGTGGTCCGTGTTGTTGGTGCCGTACATGGACACGAACTTGCGGAGCAGATAGGCGTTCTCGTTGCTGTGCTTGGAGGAGCCGATCCAGTAAGTCGCGTCGGGCCCGCTTTCCTTGCGGATGGCGAGCAGCTTGTCGCTGACCTCCTTGAGCGCCTGATCCCAGGAAATCTTCTGCCATTTGCCGCCGGCAAGTTTCATCGGATATTTCAGGCGGTGCGAGTCATGCGTCGTGACGTGGTCGCGGATCGCGGCGCCTTTGGCGCAATACGCGCCGAGGTTGATCGGCGAGTCGAACACCGGCTCCTGGCGGATCCACACGCCGTTCTGCACCACGGCATCGACGGCACAGCCGACGGAACAGTGCGTGCAAACCGTGCGCTTGACTTCGAGCTTGCCGTCGCCTTTTGTTTCGGCGGCGCGCGCCTTGCCCATCATCGAGAACGGCAGCTGCGCGGCGACCGCTCCGGCGCCGAGCGTGATACCCGAACGCTGCAGGAAAGTGCGGCGATCAATCGTCTTGCCGAGCATCCCCGAAACCGAACGGGCGAGCTGGCTTTGCGCTGTGGAGACGTTCGTGGACTTTCTGGTGAGCAACATGGTAGTCCCCCTCAAACTTTGGTCGTGCTGTAGTACTTGCGGATGTGTTCCGTGAGGTGATAGCCCTTCGACCCGCTCACGGCTTCTTTTTTCTTGATCTGCGTTGGGGGGGCCTTGGCGACTAACGCGGCGGTGGCTGCCGCGCCACCTGCACCAACAGCCAACAGGAAATTGCGGCGGGAAAGCTTCGAGTGCGAGCTCTTCATTACGTCCTCCTTAATGATGCGAGCTTAAACTAGGAAAATCTACTCTTTACGCCAATGCAAATCAATGGGTCAGGACAGATTATTTATCTATCCGAATTCCCATATCTTGATCGTGGTTGAGCTCTGCAATCAACTTGAGTCAACCATCTCAAACGCCTCCTTTTCGACCTCAAAGAAGGCATGAGCAAACTTCGCAACGACTTTATAAATGCCCGCCGCAGGGGCCTGTTGCACAGCAACAAAAAATGCGACTGCCCCAGGATACACGAAGCTCGCAAAGAAGCTCTGCTGCTCTCCCAGTGAGTGTCCCTCCTCGATGAGAAGGCGCATGACGTCGCTTAATGCTGAGATGTGATCTTCGACCTCGAAGGCGTTGCTGCGACGCAAAAATCCCAATCTGGCAAGTTGCTCGCGCAGCCTGACCAAGTGCCGGTCCGGCGCGGAGGGTTCGGCGTAACCGCAAAGATACGGCGTCACCTGCGCCCTGCCGACCCCGACCAACAAGTCGTCGTACTCCTGACGGATCGCCGCAGGGGATATACTCCCGCACGCTTCCTGCAAAGCACGCCAGCCCGCCCCCAGACGGGTGGTGTCCTGATCCCCGCTCTCAGCTCGGCCGCTACAGCGGATATCCGCGAGCAGGTTCGGGTTCGCCGGTTCGTAGAAGAGGCGGCTCACCAGGCCGTAGAGATTGGCCCGCGCCAAATCTTCCGGATCCAGCGGTGGTGAGGCAGCGCGTTCAGAGCCGGTGTCGCCCACGTCCTTCTCACCCCTTCCCGGTCGCATCGAAAATGGTGCCGTCGTCCCCCTTCTCGAACATGTCCACCACGCGGCAGTCCTGGCACATCTGCAGGCGGCGCAACGCGGCGGGATCGCGGAACATCGAGTGGGTAGCGAGCCGGCCCAGCATGTTGTCTATGATGCGCTGGTTGGCGAACGGCTTGCCGCAGCGCACGCAGGCGAAGACCTTGTCCTCGTTCAGCACCACCGCCTGCGTGGCTTCGGCCGTGAGCAACAGCCGCGGCGAGAGAGTAATCGCGTCCTCGGGACAGGTCTTCTCACACAGCCCGCACTGCACGCAATTGCGCTCGATGAACCTGAGCTGTGGGGTGTCCTTGGCATCCAGCAATGCGCCTTCCGGACAGGCGCCCACGCACGCCATGCACATCGTGCAGGTGTCCTTGTTGACGCTGATCCGCCCATAAGGCGCCCCTGGCGCGAGCGGAATATCGTCCGCAGGCGACGGCGCATGCTTGAGCAGATGGTCGAAGATGAAATCCAGCGTGGTCCGCTTCTCGTTGGACAGGTTGAAGGTGGCGGGCGGCAGTGCGCGCGCGGTTCCGAGGTTCCACACCGCCTGCTCCAGCGCGGCCGCGTCCTGGGCCTCAATCAGCCGGAAATGGCCGCCCCCGAAACCGAGCCCCAACAGTATCGCCTGGGCGTAGCCGAGCTGCGCATGCAGCGCACCGAGATAATCCTTCGGCTCGCTACCGGAGGACAGGATGATGAACTGGGTTGCGCCGAGCGCGATGCAACCCAGCATCATGTCCAACCCCAGCGAAGCGATATGAAACACCTCAAGCGGGATCACGTTCACCGGCAGGCCCCTGCCGCCTCGCGCGAGCCGCGCGATGAGCTCGCGGCCATCACTACCGTTGTGGAACAGCAGCACCGGCTCTTGTCCGCCCGCATCGCGGTAGGTCTGGAGCAGCGTCTTGATCCTGACTCCGACGTCCGCCACGCGCGGGTAGGCGTAGGTCATCGCCCCCGACGGGCAGACGGCGGCGCAGCCGCCGCAACCCATGCAAAGGTGAGGTTCCACCTTGACCCGGTTTTCCTCGACTTCGCTCGTGATGGCGCGCGCCGAGCACACGTCAATGCACTTCGTGCAGCCGACAATCTCGGAACGGCTGTGGGCGCAGATCTTCTCCTTGTAGAGGAAGAACTTCGGCTTCTCGAATTCACCGACCATCGGGGTAAGCTGCTGCAGGGCGCCGGCAAGCGCCAACGGATCGGCTCCCGGCGCGAAATAACCCTGGGGCGGCTGTGGCATGTCGAGCGCCGGCTGCGGCTGCAGGTCGAGCACCAGGTCGAACCGCTCGCTGCGGCTCCGGTTTTCGAGATCAATGGGGTTCGCCTGCTCCCATTCGACCTCGAAGGCGCCGAGATAGCCTTTGACCGACCGCACCACACCCGAGAACACGGGAAACTTGCGCTCGGCCGGCAATTCCTCTCCGCCCGCATCCGTGATCAGCACGCTCACCCCGAAGCGCTCGGCGAGCGGCTTCGCCCACTGCAGTGCGAGGCCGGCCGGGCCCATGATCAGCAGCCGTCCCTCCGACTTGTAGGACACTACCGGCACCGGCTCGGGCTCGGGCAGGTCGGCGAGCGCGAGCAGCGCCGCGATCTTGGGGGCGGCGGCTTTGGCGTCCGCCGACCAGCCCGTCGTTTCGCCGATGTTCACGAATTCCAGGTTGCCGCTGCCCTTCATTCCTCGTCCACCTCGCTGAAGAGCGGCGCCTCCTGCGTACAGGCCACAACCAGGTCGCCGCCATTTTTCACCGCCGCTTCGAAGCTCGCCATATGCCCGCGGCACAGCTCGTTCGCGATGTTCGGTGCGGTATCGAGCTTTAGCGCAGCCGCCAGCGCCTTGGCGTCGAGCGGCATGGTGCGGTTGCAGTTGCAGATGCAGATGAGTTTATCCTTGGCCATGGTCGGCGGCCCGCACCGCGTTCAGATTGCGTAACGGTCTAAGATTTCGCCCGCTCGCGTGCACCATCGGGTGAGGCGGGCGCGGCATCCGGCGCGCTCGCCTGAGGTTTGGTATCCGGCATGGGTTGCGCAGCCGGCGGCTCGAGCGCCGCTGGTGTCGATTCCGAGATCCGGGCTGGTTTCTCCTCTTCGGGTTTGTCTTCCTTCCCCTTCGCCCATTCGAGGATTTTTTGCGCCTGCTTGAGCTGGGCCAGCATCGCGGCCGGAATCGGTTCCGACTTGCTGTAGTCGTCGATGTACACGTCAAGCCCGTCCATCACATTGAAGCGCGGGTCGCTGAAGAGCTTCTTGAGGGCTGCGCGGCGCACGTCCTCATCCACCTTGGGATGGAAGAAGGCGCGGTAATCGGAGTCGAAGGTGAGCTTGTCCAGCGGCGTCAATTCGGGTGCGGCTGCTTTGGGGTCCGCCGCTTTTTCCGGCGTTTGCTGCGACGGCGGCTGTCGGGTTTCCTCTTTGATTCGCGACCAGCGCGAAAAAAAGGTCTCCTGCTTGTCGTCCGCCGGCAGGTCGGCCGGCGCGCCGGAGGGTCTTCCCTTGATGGTTTCAGCCACGGAAGCCGACTCCCTTGTCCTTGTTGCTCGCGTAGCGGCCTTTCTTCTTCGGCTCGGGCCGGTAATGCCGCTCGACGAATTCACCTATCCACGGCAGGAGCTCCACCGGCAACGCCACGCCGTCCACGTTCTCGCCGCTGTCGGCCCAGCGCGTGCCCTCGTTGTAACTCACAGTGAGGAATTCCGGCCGAGCGATCTCGTCGTGCATGCGCCAGAGCACAAACACCTTGGGTTGCGGCGAGGTGATGTTGAGGTAGTAGCCTTCGGCCTCGTCGCGCCGCAGCTTCAGCTCGAATCCCGGAAACAGAAACTGGGTGGTGCGCTCGTCGCGGAAGATCACCTGCTCCGCGCTGCCCGCGGGCAGGTTGTCGCGCACCACGCCTTTCGTTTCCCACTTTTCGGTGCCCCAGCGGTTGGCGAGAAACGCCCGCTCCATGATCACGGCGAGCGGGTACGGGGGAGCGGCGTTCGGGCTCACGTTTTCCACCATGCGGGGATTGTGCGCCAGGCGCCGCTGCCGCGCAACCGAAAACGCAGCCAAATAGTTGATTTACAAAAAGTGTTTTCCTTGCCTCTGCGCCGCCTCTTTTGTCATAATCGATACTTCTACAAGCGAACTCCTGTCCCAGCTTCGAGCCATGGCTGAACTGCGCACCGCTTCCACCGCACCCGCCGCGCCGGTCGCTGCCCGCGACCGGCAGGGCCGGCCGTTGCGCGATCTCCGGGTCTCGGTGACCGACCGCTGCAACTTCCGCTGCGTCTATTGCATGCCGAAGGAGGTGTTCGGCAAGGATTACCCGTTCCTCGATCGCGGTGAGATCCTCACGTTCGAAGAGATCGCGCGCATGGCCCGCATCTTTCGCGAGCTCGGCGTCGAGAAGATCCGACTGACGGGCGGCGAGCCGCTGGTGCGGCGCAACCTCGAGCAGCTGATCGAGATGCTGGCGCGCATTCCCGGGCTCGATCTCACCCTCACCACCAACGGCTCGCTGCTGAAGCGCCAAGCGCGCGCGCTGCGCGACGCCGGCCTCAAGCGCATCACGGTCAGCCTCGATTCCCTGGACGATGCGGTGTTCCGGCGGATGAACGACGTGGATTTCCCGGTGGCAAGGGTGCTGGAGGGCGTCGAGGCGGCGGCTGCGGCGGGGCTCTCCCCGGTCAAGATCAACATGGTGGTCAAGCGCGGCGAAAACGACGCGAGTGTACTGCCGATGGCGCGCCACTTCCGCGGGAGCGGCCACATCCTGCGCTACATCGAGTACATGGACGTCGGCCACACCAACGGCTGGCGCATGGAGGACGTCGTCACCGCGCGCGAGATCATAGAAATGATCGGCGCCGAAACGCCGCTCGAGCCAGTCGAACCAAACTATACGGGCGAAGTCGCTGAACGCTGGCGCTACCGGGACGGCAGCGGCGAGATCGGCGTCATCGCTTCCGTCACCCAGGCGTTCTGCCGCGACTGCACCCGCATCCGGCTCTCCACCGAGGGCAAGCTTTATACCTGCCTGTTCGCGACTGGCGGACACGACCTGCGCGCACTGCTGCGCGGCGGAGCGTCCGATCGGGAAATCACCGACACCGTCACGGGCATCTGGGCGAAACGCACCGACCGCTACTCGGAGATCCGCACCGCGCAGACGGCAAAGCTCCAGAAGATCGAGATGTCCTACATAGGCGGGTGATGGACAAGCCCTACCGTC
>JAHFRO010000274.1 GCA_023266245.1 Betaproteobacteria bacterium
TTCAGGTGAAGGGGATGTTGTTCTGGCTGATGGGCGACCTCTCATACGCCGACAGCCCCGTGGCGGGCTGGATCGTGCTTCTCGTCGTCGGCGCGGCCGCGATGGCGCACGCGGTCAGGCTCGACCTGCTCGCGCTGGGTGAAGCGAAGGCGCGCTCGCTCGGGCTCTCGGTCAAGCCGTTGCAGATTGCGATCTTCGCCGGGGCGGCGGCTGCGACCGTGGCGGCGGTGCTGCTTGCGGGCACCGTCGGCTTCGTCGGACTGATGGTGCCGCATGCGGTGCGGCTGATGGGGGTGGCGGGCCACCGCTGGCTGCTGCCGCTGGCGATGCTGCTCGGCGGAGCCTTCCTCACGGCTGCCGACACCGCGGCGCGCACGCTCGCCGCGCCGCAGCAGCTTCCGGTGGGCGTGCTGACCGCGATCATCGGCGTGCCGGTGATGCTGGTTCTCCTGGGAAGAAAACGTGCTCAGCTGTAGCGGACTCACGCTTGCCGTGCCGGGTCGCGTGCTCGCGCGCGACATCGGTTTCGAAATCAGGCGCGGCGAAATCTGGGCCGTGCTCGGCGCCAACGGCAGCGGCAAGACGACGCTGGTGCACGCGCTCGCCGGCCTTGCGCCGGCGCCGGCGGGAACGGTTGCGCTGGACGGCGCGCCGCTCGCAGGGCAGCCGGGCGCGGCGCGGGCGAGCCTGATTGGGATCCTGCTGCAGCAGGAGGATGCCGAGTTCTGGGGCAGTGTGCTCGACTACGTGCTGCTCGGACGCTTTCCCCGCGCGCGCTCGTGGTTCGGCTGGCAGCGCGAGGACGAGGATGCGGCGGGCGCGGCGCTGGCGGCGGTCGGCCTCGCCGATCTCGCGCTGCGCCGTTATCAGACGCTCTCCGGCGGCGAACGCCAGCTCGCGCGCATCGCGCAACTGCTGGCGCAGGATCCCGAGGCACTGCTGCTCGACGAGCCGCTGCAGCATCTCGATCTCAGGCACCAGGCCGCCGTGCTGCGGCTGTTCAGCGCGCTCGCGCACGAGCGCGGCAGGGCGGTGGTGATGGTGCTGCACGACGCGCTGTGGCCGGCGCGCGTCTGCACCCACGCGCTGCTGATACACGGCGGTGGCACAGTGGAGCACGGCGCGATGTCCGACATGCTGGTGCGCGAGCGCCTGGAGCGGCTCTACGGCTGCCGGTTGCAGGAAATCGGGTTTGGCGGTCAACGTTTCTTTGCTCCCGTATAATTACCTCGGCTACAAATTCGAGCGGACGCGCCGTCCCGGCAAGCCGCCCAATTTGTCACCGCGCATTCGAGCGGATGCGCCACAATGCTGGCGCACCGCTCAATTTGCTTATAGCCCTTGTGGGCGTCACTAGACGCTGAATGATCACCCGATTCCTCGGCAGAGTCTTCTCCGGCCAGCTGTTCAAACCACCGCAGCCGAAGATCATCCCGTTCATCGTGCACGGCGTCGGCCGCGAGGCTATCAGCCCGTGCGCCCTGCGCGTCACGCAGACGCTGCAGCGCCACGAGTTTTCCGCCTTCGTCGTGGGCGGCGCGGTGCGCGATCTGCTGCTCGGGCGCCGGCCCAAGGATTTCGATGTCGCGACCGACGCCACGCCCGAAGAGGTGCGCGGGCTGTTCCGCCGCTCGCGCGTGATCGGGCGGCGCTTCCGCCTGGTGCAAGTGATGTGCGGTCCGGAAACGGTGGAGGTGTCCACTTTCCGCGGCACCCACCCGGTGGACGAGGGCGACGAACGGGTCGCGGACGAGCACGGGCGCATCCTGCGCGACAACGTGTTCGGCAGCCAGGAGCAGGACGCCACGCGCCGCGATTTCAGCATCAACGCGTTGTTCTACGACCCGGCCTCCCAGGAAATCTGGGATTACCACGACGGCGTGGCCGACCTCAAGAGGCGGCGCCTGCGCATGATCGGCGATCCGGAGCGGCGTTACCGCGAAGACCCGGTGCGCATGCTGCGCGCGGTGCGGCTCGCGGCGAGCCGCGGGCTCGAGATCGATCCCGGGACCCGCAGGCCGATACGCCGGCTCGCGGGGCTGCTCGCCAACGTGCCGCCGGCGCGCGTGCTCGACGAGATGCTCAAGCTCCTGCTCTCCGGTCACTCCGTGCAGTGCGTGGCGCAGCTGCGCAAGGAGGGCCTGCATCACGGCGTGCTGCCGCTGCTGGAAGCCACCATGGGGCAGCCGCTCGGCGAGCGCTTCGTCATGCTCGCGCTCAGGAATACCGAC
This sequence comes from Betaproteobacteria bacterium, assembly GCA_023266245.1. Classification (GTDB taxonomy): domain Bacteria; phylum Pseudomonadota; class Gammaproteobacteria; order Burkholderiales; family SG8-41; genus SG8-41. The sequence continues at coordinate 2,232 of JAHFRO010000274.1, forward strand.
GAGCGCATCCTCGCGGGCAAGCCGGTGTCACCGGGGTTTTTGTTCGCGGCGCTGCTGTGGCACGAAGTGCTCGCGGCGTGGAAGGGGTTCGAGGACAAAGGCGAACCGCCGGTCCCCGCGCTGTACCGGGCGATGGAGCGCGGGGTGCAGGCGCAGGCCGGGAAGCTCGCGATCCCGCACCGCTTCAGCGCCGACATGAAGGAAATCTGGGCGCTGCAGCCGCGCTTCCTGCAGCGTTCCGGCAAGCGCCCGTACCGGCTGCTCGAGCACCTGCGCTTCCGCGCCGGCTACGACTTTCTGCGGCTGCGCTGCGAAAGCGGCGAGGTGGATCCAGCGATCGGCGAGTGGTGGGCCCGCTTCCAGCACGCGGGCGAGGCCGAGCGCAGCCAGATGCTGGTGCACGATGGGGAGCCCTCCGGACGGCGGCGGCGCCGACGCAGGCGGCGCCGCGGCGGAGGCGGCGCGCCAGGCATGATGCACTCCGGTTCGGAGCTGGTCAGTTAACTCGAAACCCGAAACTTGAAACTTGAAACTGCTTTTATAGCGCTTGGCAGTAACCTTGACGACCCGCGCGCGCAGGTGCGCTCCGGACTGCGCGCGCTGGCGGCGCTGCCGCAGACGCGCCTCACGCGCGAGTCCTCGCTCTATCTCAATCCGCCGGTGGGTTACCGCGGCCAGCCCGATTTCATCAACGCCGTGGCGATGATCGAGACACAGCTTGCGCCGCGCGCGCTGCTGGAGGCACTGCTGGCGATCGAGCGCGCCCATGGGCGGGTGCGCGACTTTCCCAACGCTCCGCGCACGCTCGATCTCGACATCGTGCTCTACGGCGACCTCAGGCTCCACGAGCCCGG
>JAHFRO010000275.1 GCA_023266245.1 Betaproteobacteria bacterium
AGCTCACATCGCGCAGCGTGTGACTGCCGCCGTAGTATTGATTGAGCGAGCGGATTACCAGCATTCAGCGCCCCAGATAAACCTCGATCACGCGCGGGTCCCGCTGGATCGCGTCCATCCCTCCTTCGGCAAGCACGCTGCCTTCGTGGAGCACCGTGACCTTGTTTGCGATCTGCGCGACGAAATCCATGTCGTGATCGACGACGACCATAGAGTGCTTCCCGCTCAACGTCTTGAGCAATTCGATGGTACGCGCGGTCTCGTCATCGGTCATGCCGGCCACAGGTTCATCCAGCAGCAGCAGTTTAGGTTCCTGCATCAACAGCATGCCGATTTCGAGCCATTGTTTTTGCCCGTGTGATAGCAAACCCGCGAGTCGGCCTGCCAAACTGGTGAGTTGGATCAGCTCCAGCGTCATAGCGATTTTGTCCTTCTGATTTGCGTCGAGCTCTGCAATCAGGCTGTGCAGCACGCGCTTGTCGATCTTCATCGCCAGCTCAAGGTTTTCGAACACCGTATGCTGCTCGAATACCGTGGGCTTCTGGAATTTGCGGCCGATGCCGGCGTGGGCGATCTCAGCCTCGGTCAACGCCGTAAGATCGATGGTCTGGCCAAAAAATGCAGTGCCGCCGTCGGGGCGAGTCTTGCCGGTGATCACATCCATCATCGTGGTCTTGCCGGCGCCGTTGGGGCCGATGATGCAGCGCAGCTCGGCGCTGTCGATCGTCAGGGTAAGTTTGTTCAGCGCCTTGAAACCGTCGAAGCTGACGGTGATGTCCTCCAGATAAAGGATCGCGCGGTGTGAGATATCCACGTCCGGACCGACGACGTGGCCGTACGCCGGCGTTGCCTGATCGCCGCTCGCCCGGATCTCATCGGCCACGATGGGGTTCATGGCGCCTCCTTCCCGGGCAGTGCCCGTGTTGCTTTTCGTACATGTATGTTGTCGCGCAGCTGGCCGAATATGCCGATTACGCCTTTGGGCATGAACAGCGTTACACAGATGAATAGCAAGCCGAGGAAGAACAGCCAGTATTCGGGGAATGCGACCGTGAACCAGCTCTTTGCTCCGTTGACGATGCCGGCGCCGAGGAGTGCGCCCGTCAACGTGCCTCGTCCGCCGACGGCGACCCAGATTGCGATCTCGATCGAGTTGGCGGGCGACATCTCGCTCGGGTTGATGATGCCGACTTGCGGCACGTAAAGCGCTCCGGCGACGCCGCAGATGACAGCGGACAGCGTCCAGATGAACAGCTTGTAGTGCGCCGTGTTGTAGCCGCAGAATGCGACGCGCGCCTCGGCGTCGCGGATCGCGGTGAGCACGCGTCCCAGCTTCGAGGTGACGATGTAGCGACCGAGCAGCAGCGTGCCGATCAGCACCACGCCGGTAATGGCGAACAGCACCATGCGCGTCTCGGGGGTGGTGATTGGGAAGCCGAGGATGCGCTTGAAGTCGGTGAAGCCGTTGTTGCCGCCGAAGCCGGTGTTGTTGCGGAAGAACAGCAGCATCGCCGCGAACGTGAGCGCCTGCGTGATGATCGCAAAGTACACTCCCTTGATGCGGGAACGGAACGCAAAATAGCCGAACACCAAGGCAAGCAACCCCGGAACCAGCACCACCAGCAGCGCGCACCACCAGAACTGGTCGCTGTTCCACCACTGCCAGGGAAACTCCTTCCAGTCGAGGAATACCATGAAGTCGGGCATATCGGCCCGGTACTGACCGTCGCGGCCGATCTGACGCATCAGGTACATGCCGAAAGAGTAGCCGCCAAGCGCGAAGAACAGGCCGTGCCCGAGCGACAGGATGCCGGTGTAGCCCCATACGAGATCCATCGCCAGCGCGACGATGGCGTAGCACATGATCTTGCCGATCAGCGTCACCCAGTAGGCGGAGAGGTAAAATGGACTGTCCGCCGGGACCACCAGGTTCGCCACGGGGAACACCACGACCAGCACGAACGCGAACGCGCCGAGTGCGACCCAGCCCCGGGTGCCGTAGAGGCGCGTGATGGCCGAGGGGATCGGCCCCATCTCAGGCCTCCGCCGCGCGGCCCTTGAGGGCGAACAGCCCCTGCGGGCGTTTCTGGATGAAGAAGATAATGAACACCAGCACCGCGATCTTGGCGAGCACCGCACCCGCCCACGACTCGAGCAGCTTGTTGGCGAACCCCAGGCCCAGCGCCGCATATACGGTGCCGGCGAGCTGACCCACCCCGCCGAGCACCACCACCATGAACGAGTCCACGATGTAGGCTTGGCCTAATTCGGGGCCGACGTTGCCGATTTGGGAGAGCGCGCAGCCGGCGAGGCCAGCGATCCCGGCGCCGAGTCCGAATGCCAGGGTGTCCACCCGCGCGGTCGGCACGCCCACGCATGAGGCCATGGGGCGGTTCTGCGTCACGCCGCGCACGAACAGGCCCAAGCGCGTGCGCGTGAGCAACAACCACACACCAATTAGCACTGCCGCGGCGAAGAAGATGATCACGATGCGGTTGTAGGGCAGAACCACGTTGGAGAGGACCTGGATGCCGCCCGACATCCACACCGGATTCTCGACCTGCACGTTATGCGCGCCGAACACCGTTCGCACCGACTGAATCAGACCCAGGCTGATGCCCCAGGTGGCGAGCAGCGTCTCGAGCGGCCGGCCGTAGAGCCAGCGGATCACCACGCGTTCGAGCACCATCCCCACGACGGCCGACGCGGCGAAGGCGGCGGGGACCGCACAGGCAAGATACCAGTCGAAGTGATCGCCGAGATGCGTCCGGAAGAGGTTCTGCACGACGTAGGTCGTGTAGGCGCCGATCATGATCAGCTCGCCGTGCGCCATGTTGATGACGCCCATCAATCCATAGGTAATGGCAAGTCCGAGTGCCGCGAGCAGCAGAATGCTGCCGAGGCTGACGCCGGCGAACAGCAGCCCCGCGCGCTCGCCCCAGGCGAGCCGCCCTTCCACCTCGCGCAGGCTTTTCTGCGCCTCGTGGCGGATGGTCTCGTCAGTTTCGGCGAAGCTGCCGTCCGTGCCTTTCTCGAGCAGCGAGAGCAGCAACGTCTTGGTGCTCGGG
>JAHFRO010000002.1 GCA_023266245.1 Betaproteobacteria bacterium
CAGTTGCTGTACGCCCCGATGCTCGGGCCCCGCGAGCAGCGCCCAGTCGAGTTCCCATTGCGAATACCATTCGTGCCATTGTCCGAATTCATTGCCCATGAAGGCGAGCTTCTTGCCTGGCATCGTTGCCTGGCAGGTGAGCAGCAGCCGCAGGTTGGCGAACTTCTGCCAGTTGTCGCCCGGCATCTTGGCGAGCAGCGAACCCTTGCCGTGTACCACCTCGTCGTGCGACAACGGCAGCACGAAGTTCTCGCTGTAGGCATACAGCTGGCCGAAAGTGAGCAGCGCGTGGTGGTAGCGCCGGTGCACCGGGTCGTGGCGCATATACACGAGGGTGTCGTTCATCCAGCCCATGTTCCATTTCATGGAGAAGCCGAGCCCGCCGACGTAAGCCGGGCGCGACACCATCGGCCACGCGGTCGATTCCTCGGCGCAGGTCAGTGCGCCCGGAAACTCGCGATGCGCCATCGTGTTGAGCGCGCGGATGAACTCGATCGCCTCGACGTTCTCGCGGCCGCCGTAGCGGTTGGGGAGCCATTCACCGGGTCGGCGGGAGTAGTCGAGGTAGAGCATCGAAGCCACCGCGTCGACGCGCAATCCGTCGACGTGAAACTCGGCGAGCCAGAAATGCGCGCTCGACAGCAGGAAGCTCTGCACCTCGTTGCGGGCATAGTTGAAGACGTGCGTGCCCCAGTCGGGGTGGAGCTTGAGCCGCGGGTCCTCGTGCTCGTAGAGCGCGGTGCCGTCGAAATGCGCGAGCGCAAAATCGTCGCTCGGGAAATGCCCCGGCACCCAATCGAGTATCACGCCGATGCCGGCCTGATGGCAGGCGTCGATCAGGGCGCGCAAATCGTCGGGTGTGCCGAAGCGGCTGGTCGCGGCGAAATAGCCGGTCGTCTGGTATCCCCACGATTCGTCGAGCGGGTGTTCGGTGACCGGCATCAGCTCGATGTGGGTGTAGCCCATTTCGCGCACGTACGGAACCAGGTGCTGCGCGAGCTCGCGATAAGTATAAAAGCGGCCGTCAGGATGGCGGCGCCACGAGCCGGCGTGGATTTCATAAATTGCAAGCGGCGCATGCAGCCAGTCCGACCGGGCGCGCCGTGCCAGCCAGTCGGCGTCATTCCATGCATGCTGCGACGCCGCGTTCACCCGCGCCGCGGTCGCCGGGCGCAGCTCGAAGCTTTGCGCGTAAGGGTCGGTCTTGACCAGCACCGCGCCGCTGTCGCGGTTGCGAAGCTCGAACTTGTAGAGCGTGCCGGCGGCAAGTTCGGGCACAAACAACTCCCAGACGCCGCTTAAACCGAGACTCGCCATCTGGTGCAGGCGCCCGTCCCAGCGGTTGAAATCGCCGACCACCGAAACGCGTTCGGCATTCGGAGCCCACACGCGGAAACACACGCCGGCGATATCCTGGCGCGTTTGGACGCGCGCACCCAGCAAGCGGTAAGATTGAAAATTTGATCCCTGGTTGAACAGATACAGATCGTCGGTCGCCGGTTGCGGTGGAAACGCGTATGGGTCATGACGTCTCTCGCTGCATCCGTCGATGGTAACCAGCAGCACATACGGCACGGCGGGCGCCGCAGCGCCTCGCCATTCGAAAACTCCGACGGGATGCACCCGCGCGAGCGGCGCCGTAGTGCCGTTGCGGTCGAGTGCGATCGATTCGGCGTAGGGATGAAACACGCGCACCACCCACTGTGCACCGTCGCGGTGCAGGCCGAGCAGGCGAAACGGGTCGTGCTCGCGGGCGGCGATGAGCCGCGAGAAATCGAGGGCGGGCACGGTGATATCCATGGCTGTGACGGGTCCGGCACGGGCCGGTACTGCTATTGTAGTCTGTGACGGGGAATAACATGACGCTCGAGGAACAGAGTCTGCCTGATGAGTACTGCCCGGTGCGCACCCAGCCGGAAGCGACGCGTTTCGTGAGCCAGCTCACGCGCAGCACTTTTGCACTGGTGCTCGCCGGCGGGCGCGGCACCCGCCTGCACCAGCTCACCGACTGGCGCTGCAAGCCGGCCGTGCCGTTCGGCGGTAAGTTCCGCATTATCGATTTCACGCTCTCCAACTGCGTAAATTCCGGCATCCGCCGCATCGGCGTGGCCACGCAGTACAAGGCACACAGCCTGATCCGCCACATCCAACAGGGATGGAGCTTTTTCGACGGCCGCTTCGATGAGTTCATCGAGCTGTTGCCGGCGCAGCAGCAGATCGCGGAGGCGTGGTACAAGGGCACTGCCGACGCCGTGTTTCAGAACCTCGCGGTGCTGCGCCGGCATGCACCGGAATATGTGCTGGTGCTGTCCGGCGACCACGTCTACAAGATGGACTACGGTCGCATGATCGCTTTTCACGTTACGCATCAGGCCGATGTGACGGTCGCGTGCGTGGAGGTGCCGCTTTCCGACGCCGGCGCTTTCGGCGTGATGGGAATCGACGCAGACGGGCGCGTGGCGAGCTTTGCCGAGAAGCCGGCGCAGCCCGCGCCCATTCCCGGGAATCCGGACCACGCGCTGATTAGCATGGGCGTATACGTCTTCAACGCACAGTTCCTCTACGAGCAGCTCATCCGCGACACCGACGATTCGCGCTCGTCGCACGATTTCGGCAAGGATTTGATCCCGCATCTCATCTCGCGCTATCGCGTGTTTGCGCATCAGTTCGCCGACAGTTGCGTAGGTAGCGCCCCGGGCGGCAAGCCGTATTGGCGGGATGTGGGTACGGTTGATGCGTACTGGGGAGCCAACATAGAACTGACCAAGGTCGTACCGGAACTGAATATGTATGACCGCGACTGGCCGATTTGGACTTACCAGGAACAACTGCCGCCGGCAAAATTCGTGTTCGACGATGAAGACCGGCGCGGCATGGCGGTCGACGCGATGGTTTCGGGCGGCTGCATCATCAGCGGCGCCGTGGTGCGCCGCTCGCTGCTGTTTTCCGACGTGCGGGTGGAGGCCCGCAGCCTGGTCGAGGACTCGGTGGTGCTGCCCAACGTCAGGGTCGGGAGCAACGTGGTACTCAAGCGCACCGTGATCGACCGGCGCTGCGAAATTGCCGATGGCACCGTGATCGGAGTCGATCCGGCGCACGACCGCCGCCGCTTTCATGTGACCGAAAAGGGCATCACGCTGATTTCTCCTCAAATGCTCGGCCAGCACATCTACACCGTGCGGTGACGCGGTGAAAAGCGGCACGCTCGAAATCATTTTCCTGTGGCACATGCACCAGCCGGACTACCGCGACCACGCGCACGGCGAGTTCACGCTGCCGTGGGTCTACCTGCACGCGCTCAAGGACTACACTGATATGGCGGCGCACCTCGAGCGCCATCCACGCGTGCATGCCGTGGTGAACTTCGTGCCGGTGCTGCTCGACCAGCTCGAGGATTACGGCGAGCAGTTCGCGAGCTGGGACTGGCGCGACCCGCTGCTCAGGCTGCTCGCGGAGCCGGATCTCGAGCGGCTCACCGCAGCCGAGCGCAAGCTGCTGCTCGACAGCTGTTTGCGCAGCAATCAGCTCAACATGATCGTGCCGTTCCCGCGCTACAAGCGGCTGCACGACCTGTTTCGCATCGTCGAGGGCCAGGACGAAGCCGCGCTGGCGTATCTGTCCGGGGCCTATCTCGCCGATCTGATCACCTGGTATCACCTCGCGTGGACTGGAGAAACCGAACGGCGCCGCCAGCCGCTGCTCGCTGCGCTGGTGGCAAAGGGCGGAGGCTACACTGCGGATGAGCGTCGGCAATTGCTGGCGCTCATTGGCGAAATCGTGCGCGGCATCATTCCGCGCTACCGCGCGCTCGCCGCGAGCGGGCAGATCGAGCTCTCGACTACGCCGCACACGCACCCGCTCGCGCCGCTGCTGCTCGATTTTACGAGCGCGCGTGAAACAGAACCCGCTGCCACGCTGCCAGAGGCGTCCTGCTATCCGGGCGGCCGTGCGCGTACGACCGCGCAGCTCGAAGCCGCTCTCGCGAGCCACACCGCGCGTTTCGGCGCGCCGCCGGCAGGCGTGTGGCCGGCGGAAGGCGCGGTGTCCAATGCGTTCCTCAAGCTGCTTTCGGTTGCGGGCTGTCGCTGGACCGCGGCGAGCGAAAGCGTGCTTGTCGCCAGCCTGCGTCACGTGGCGCACGAGCCGCCGCCGCCGGAGCAATACCTTTATCGACCGTATAGCGTCGAAAGCGCCCCGGGCATCACCATGTTCTTTCGCGACGAGAAGCTCTCCGATCTGATCGGCTTCGAGTACCGCCATTGGCACGGCAAGGATGCGGCGGCCGACTTCATTGCGCGGTTGCACGCGATCCGCCGCCAGGTGCCGGAGGACGAGAAAGCGGTGGTGACGGTCATCCTCGACGGTGAGAACGCGTGGGAGCACTACCCATATAACGGCTATTATTTCTTCGAGGATCTTTACGCGCTGCTCGAGGCCGATTCCGAGCTGCGCACCACGACCTGTGCCGATTACATCGCGCGCCATCCGCACGCCGCGGATACGCTGCCAGGCGTGGTCGCCGGCAGCTGGGTGTTCGGCACGTTTTCAACCTGGATCGGGCATCACGACAAGAACCGCGCGTGGGATCTGCTGTGCGCGGCCAAACGTACCTACGACCTGGTCGTCGGCAGCGGGCGCCTGAGCGCGGAGGAAGAACGCGCTGCCACGGCGCAACTCGCGGTCTGCGAGAGCTCCGACTGGTTCTGGTGGCTCGGCGACCGTAACCCGGCGCAAGCCGTGGCGGGTTTCGACCGCCTGTTCCGCCTCAATCTCTCCAATCTGTACCACCGGCTCAAGGTCGAGCCGCCGGCGACGCTCGCCGAGCCGGCGAGCCACGGCGGCGGCGAGCCCGAAGGCGGCGGCACCATGCGCCGCGCGGGCTGAGCGCAGCCGCACAGATCGGAATAGCAATGACGGTCGCGCTGCTGTTCGGCGTCCACGCCCACCAGCCGGCGGGCAACTTCCCCGCCGTGCTGGAACAGGCGCATCTGCGCTGCTACCGGCCGTTTCTCGAGACGCTGCACCGTTTTCCCGCATTCCGCTTCAGCGTACACTTTTCGGGCTGGTTGCTCGATTACTTGCTCGAGCGCTATCCGGCCGACATGGAATTGCTCAAGCACATGGTCGCGCGCGGCCAAGCCGAGATGTTCGGCGCGGGCGACTGCGAGCCGGTGCTGGCGGCCATTCCCCACCGCGACCAGATCGGCCAATTGGAGGTTCTTTCCGCCAAGCTCGAGCGGCATTTCGGCGCGCGTCCGCAAGGGGCCTGGCTCACCGAGCGCGTCTGGCTTTCCACCGCGGTGTCCGCCCTGGCCGAGTGCGGCCTGCGCTACGCCACGGTCGACGACTACCACTTTTTCTGCGTCGGCAAGACCGCCGCCGAACTGGACAGCTACTACACCACCGAGGACGACGGGCGTACCATCGACATCTTTCCCATCTCCGAGCAGCTACGCTACCGCCTGCCGTTCTCGGCGGCCGCGGACGCGGTGGCCTACGTGGAGGAGCTGGCCTGCGGCGGCCAGTCCGCCGCGATCTATTTCGACGACATCGAGAAGTTCGGCATCTGGCCCGAAACTTACGAATGGGTGTACGAAAAGCGCTGGCTGGAGCAATTCATCCAGGGTGTGCTCGCCTCGCCGCTGATCCGCACCGAGACCTACCGCAGCTACCATGAGCGCTGCCCGACGCGCGGCATCGTTTATCTCCCGACCACCTCCTACATCGAGATGAACGAGTGGACGCTGCCGCCGGCGGCGGCGGTGACCTACGACGAGTTGGTCGAGCGGGAAAAGCGCGAGGGACGCTACGACCTGACCAAGCCTTTCATCCGCGGCGGCTTCTGGAAGAACTTCCTGACCCGTTATCCCGAGGCCAATTGGATGCACAAGCGCATGCTCGCGCTGTCGGAGCGGCTGGCGCGCTTGCCCGCTGATCGCCGCACGCCCCGGATGACCGCGAACCTCTACCGGGCGCAGGCAAACGACGCCTACTGGCACGGCCTGTTCGGCGGGCTGTACCTGCCCCACCTGCGGCGCGAGGTGTACCGCAACCTGGTCGCACTGGAGGCCGCGCTCGATGCAGCGGCGCCGCGCGCCCCCTGCGAGCGGCTGGACCTCGACTGCGATGGCGCGCAGGAATTTTTTCTGTACACCGCGGAACTGCAGGCAGTGACGCGCGACGACGGGCTGGCGGCGCTGCACGAGCTCGACAGCTATGCTCTGGCGCACAACTTTGGCGACACGTTGCGCCGCAGCCGCGAGCATTACTACGATAAAATCGAACGCGGCGAGCGGCGCGGCCTTGGCGGCAGCGGCATCGCTTCGGCCCACGACCGCGTGGACTTTCGCCACGCAATCTCGGCACGGGACATCGTACCGGACGCGCTGCCGCGGGTCTTGTTTTGCGACCGTTTCACCGCGTCCGATGGCACGGCGCATCCCGTCGGCAGCTATGTGCTCGACCGCGTCGACGCGGCGAAACCGGCGATCGCGTTTCGCGCCAGCGTCGGCGGTGGCACGGTGCGTAAGGGCTATGAGCTTGCGGGTGCGCGGCTCACCGTCACGTATGCGTTCGAGGGCCTTGCCGGCGGGACGTTTGCCACCGAGCTCAATGTGAGCCTGCCGGCGTGCGACGGCTTTGCCGGCCGTTACATCCTGGCAAGCGGCGAGATCCCGTGCGGTTTTGGCCAGGAGCTGGCGCAGGACACGCTGACCAAGATCATGCTCGACGATCGGGAGTTAGGCGGAGCGCTCGTGTTGACCGCGAGCGCCTCGGTCATATTGCGCGCGCAGCCGCACTTCACGGTATCGCAATCGGAGGCGGGGTTCGAGAAGATCATGCAGGCAGCGACCGTGACCTTGAGCTGGCCGCTTGCGCCGCAGCGCAGCGCGCTTACGCTTGCCCTGGAAATCGTGGTAGCGCCTGGCAACTGATGCGAAACGCGTATGGCCGCAGGGGTAATGATGGTGTCATCAGGGCGAAAATGACGCAAAATAGCCGCATCTGACACCGTCGGGGAAAGGCCCGGAGGCAGAATGCCCGGAACCGCATATCAACTGGAAATCAATTCGCAGCTGCCGCAGCGGCTGAGCCGGCTCGAAGAGCTGGCCACCAACCTCTGGTACAGCTGGGACCGGGCTACGCGCACCCTCTTTGCGCGGCTGCACCCCACGCTGTGGAATGCCGTTGGCCACAGCCCGAAAGCGTTCCTGAAGCGCGTCGATCAGCAGCGGCTGGCGGACGCCGCCGAAGATCCGGTGTTCCTGAACAGCTATCACCGCGTGCTTTCGGCCTACGACAGCTACCACAGCCAGGCGCCGCGCAGCGAGCACAGCGAGCGCTTGGCGCAGGGTGATCTGATCGCCTATTTCTGCGCCGAGTTCGGCTTCCACGAAAGCCTGCCGATCTACGGGGGCGGGCTCGGCATTCTCGCCGGCGACCACTGCAAGGCGGCGAGCGATCTGACGCTGCCTTTTGTCGGCGTCGGGTTGCTCTACCGCCAGGGCTATTTCTTCCAGACCATCGATTTCGAGGGCCGCCAGCACGCGCTGTATACCGACTCCGATTTCGACGATTTGCCGGTCACCCCGGTCACGCGCGAGGACGGCACCGAGCTGCGCGTCACGGTCGAGCTGCTGGAGCGCACCATTCTGGCCAAGGTGTGGCAGGCGCGCGTGGGCAAGGTCCGACTCTACCTGCTCGACACCGATCTGGAGGAGAACCGGCCCACCGACCGCAACATCGCGCACCGGCTTTATGCATCCGACCGCACCACGCGCATCGAGCAGGAAATCGTGCTCGGTGTCGGCGGCGCGCGCGCGCTCGCCGAGATGCGCTTGAAGCCCACCGTGTGGCACATCAACGAGGGTCACGCGGCGTTCCTCGTGCTCGAGCGCACGCGCGAGCTCACGCTGCAGGGGCTCGAGTTCGCAGCCGCGCTGGAGGCGGTCGCCGCCAACACCGTATTCACCACGCACACCGCGGTGCCGGCGGGGCACGACTATTTCAGCGAAGAGATGATCCGGCGCTATTTCGATAGCTGGTGTCGCGATCTGAAGATCAGTTGCGACGAGCTGGTCGCGCTGGGGCGCGGCCCGAACAGTCCGGATTTCAACATGACAGCACTCGCGGTGCGCGGCTCGCGCTTCCAGAACGGCGTGAGCCGCATCCACGGCGGCGTCTCGGCGCGCATCTGCGCCAGCCTGTGGCCGCAGATCGAGCCCGGGGACAATCCGGTCGATTACGTGACCAACGGCGTGCACGTGCCGACCTTCCTGGCGGAGGAGTGGCACGAGCTGTTCGACCGCCACCTCGGCGACGGCTGGAGCCAGCGCCTGGGCGACGAAGATTGCCGGCGCGGCTTCTACGCCATTCCCGACCATTTATTCTGGAGCGTGCACCAGCTGCTCAAGGCGCAGATGCTGTACCTGGTCCGCCACCGCATAGCCGAGCAGCACCTGCGCAACCACGGTTCCGAAGCGCACCTTGACCGCATGTTCAAGCTCGCCGACCCCGGCAATCCCAACGTGCTCACCATCGGATTCGCGCGGCGCTTTGCCACCTACAAGCGGGCGACGCTACTGTTCGAGAACCTCAACTGGCTGCGCGAAATCGTCTCCGACGAGAAGCGGCCGGTACTGTTCGTGTTCGGCGGCAAGGCGCACCCGGCCGACCAGCCGGGCCAGGAATACCTGCGCCGCGTGGCGGAAATCGC
>JAHFRO010000090.1 GCA_023266245.1 Betaproteobacteria bacterium
CGCTCGGCGATGCGGCCACCGGAACGGGCGTGCCCAACGCGTACAGGTATCTGAAAAGCGGCTATTTTCCGGTGAACCGCGCGGGACGCTTCGCGAGGAAGGCGCGCATGCCTTCCTTCTGGTCCTGTGTGGCACAGCACCTGCCGAAAAGCCCGGATTCGAGCGCGAGCGCCTCGGCGAGATCCATGTCGGCGCCGCACTTGACCTGGCGTCCGGTCACGAGCAGTTCCATCGAGCGCGCGGAACCGATCCTGCGCGGCAGGCGCTGCGTGCCGAGAAGGCCTCGCCCTCCGCGGGCGTGAAGTTCTGCATCTCCGAAATATCGGCGCCGGCGACGAAGGCCTTCTCCCCCGCGCCGGTGACGAGCAGGACGCGCGCGTTCTCATCCGCCGCCACCGCCTCCGCCGCCGCGCCGATCTCGTCGAGCGTCGCGGAGTTGAGCGCGTTGAGCGCCTTGGGGCGGTTGACCGTCAGCAGGTAAATACCGGGCTCCGGCTGCTCGATCGTGATGTTCTGGTAGCTCATTCGTGAAACCCTAAATTAGCCGCCAAGGCGCCAAGAACGCCAAGATGAAAATATTGGTAACAAGCAGCCAAGAAGCTTTACGTTAAAGGTGAGTATATGCCGCATAAGCGACGCATCGCGAAAGAGCCTGCCAAAAATTCAGGTCTTTCTGTGATACCTCGAAACGGCTTAGAGGTTCGGATGGCTCCTGTCCTTTACGAGCCCAATACTCAATTCCCGAAAAGTCGCTGTTATATTTCCAGTTGGCATGTGCGATTGCATTTCGAAAAGCACGAACTGGATTTGCAGTAAGAAACTCGCAACAGCGTTTCGTGACCGACCCCGTCGGAGTCCGCTTAGCTAGTACGCGGAAGCACGCTTCACCCAAATATACGAAGCATACGTAGTTTTGAACGATAACCTGCGCTCGCGTCACCTGCGGACTTCCTCGCACACTTGATGCGTGATCCATCCATGCCTGAAATGCTCGCAATTCATCCAATCGAATCTCAACAGGAATCGGCGTTGCATCTCGTATCTCTTTCTTTGCCTCAACAGGTAAGAACCTTACATCTGCCGCGACAAGTGTCGCTACTTTTTTTGACTCGTCTTCTGACAGACCGATCTCACGCATCAAGGCATTCGAGTGCGCCAACATCTGGCGATCTAAATGATCCACGTGAAAGCTACCCCAACACTTGAGCGTGCTTCTCTTGGCGGTCTTGGCGGTTCAATTGTTTTTCTCTGTGTTCTCTGTGGCTATTTGTTCTTGATCTTCTTGGCGGCCTTGGCGTCTTGGCGGCTTTTTTCTACTTCGCCGGCATGCGCAGCGCGCCATCCAAGCGGATCACTTCACCGTTGAGCATCGGGTTGACGATGATGTGCTCGACCAGCATCGCGTATTCCTCGGGCCTGCCGAGCCGCGGCGGGAACGGCACCTGCGCCGCGAGTGACTGCTTGAGTTCCGGGGCGAACCCCGCGACCATCGGCGTCTCGAAGATCCCGGGCGCGATCGTCATCACGCGGATGCCGACGCGCGCCAGCTCGCGCGCGGCCGGGAGCGTCAGCCCCGCGACCCCGGCTTTCGAAGCACTGTAGGCAGCCTGACCGACCTGGCCGTCGAACGCGGCGATGGATGCGGTGTTGATGATGACTCCGCGTTCGCCTTCGGCGTCCGGCGTGTTCTCCGCCATCGCCTGCGCCGCGAGGCGGATCACATTGAACGTGCCGATAAGATTGATCTCGAGTGCGCGCCGAAAAGTGTCGAGCCGGTGCGGACCGCTTTTCCCCAGCACGCGCTCGCCGGGCGCGATGCCGGCGCAGCTTACCGCGCCGTGCAACGCGCCGAATTTTTCGCGCGCCGCGGCAATCGCTTTCCTGACCTGTGCTTCATCGGTGACATCGGCCGCGGCGAACCTCGCGTGTGCGCCGATTTCGCCGGCGAGCCCGGTCCCCAGCTCAGCGCTGACATCGCAGATCACGACATTGCCGCCCGCGTGAGCGAGACGGCGCGCGGTTGCCGCGCCGAGGCCCGAAGCGCCGCCGGTGATGAGGAAAGTGTGGCCCGCTATCTGCACCGCACACGCTTTTTCGAGTCCCGAGTCCCGAGTCCCGAGTCCCGCATCACCGTCTTTACTCCACCTTGATGCCGGCGTCGCGCGCGAGCCTGGCTTTCTTCACAAATTCGGCCTTGACGTACGCGGTGAAGTCTTCTGGCGAGGCGCTCGCGGTCAGTTCGACACCCCGTTCCAGAAAGCGGCTGCGCAGCTCCGGGACACCCACGGCCTTCACCACTTCACCGTGCAGGCGGGTCAGTATCTCGCGGGGGGTTCCCGCCGGCGCCACCAGCCCGTTGAACGTAATGTCTTCAAACCCCGGCACCCCCGACTCGTCGACGGTCGGCAGATTGGGAAAGAGCGGCGAGCGTTTGCGGCTCGTCACCGCAAGAGCTCTCAGCTTGCCGGCATTGATGTGGGTTGCCGAGGTGCTCACCTGGTCGAACATCATCGTGACCTGTCCACTGATGACGTCAACGATTGCCTGAGCGTTGCCCTTGTAGGGCACGTGCAGCATTTTCAATCCAGCGTGCCGATTGAAGAGCTCAGCCGCCATGTGCCCGGTACCGCCAGTGCCCGCCGAGGCATACGAGATCTCACCAGGCCGCGCTTTGGCGAGCGCAACCAGTTCCTTCACCGAACGCACGGGAAGCGCGGGGTTCACGACCAGCACCTGTGGCACCAAGCAAGTCATCGTCACGCCCGTGAAGTCCTTAAAGGGATCGTAGCCGGGGTTCGCCACAATCGAAGGCACCACTGCAAATGTGTTCGCCATTGCTAGTAGCGTGTAGCCGTCCGCCGGCGCCTTCGCAACCAGCTGGGTGCCGACCAGACCACTTGCCCCTGGCCGGTTGTCGACGATGACCTGCTGCCCTAGGGTTTCGGTGAGCCGCTGAGCAATCGAGCGAGCGACGATGTCCACATTTCCCCCCGGCGCGAAGGGCACCACGATGCGGACCGGCCGCGCCGGGTATCCGCCCGCGGTCTGGCCCTGCACACCGGCTGCGTAAAGGACGGTAAACGCAGCCGCAAGAATGATGCCCGCTTTCTTCATTTCTCCCTCCTCCCGGGGCGTGCGCGCAGCAATGCCCGCCGGTCAGTGTTTGTCGACTCGCATTTTAACGTAGGAGCCGGGCGCGTCCTCGACCGTCTTCAGTTTGCCCTTGCCCGGGGCTCGCGCCGGCACTTTGTCGCCGGAATGCCGCGCGACCCAGTTCCCCCAGTCCGTCCACCACGAACCCGGATGCTGTTTGGCGCTCTTGAACCAGTCTTCGGGCTTGTCCGGCAGCTTGTCGTTGGTCCAGTAGCTGTACTTGTTGGCGGCAGGCGGATTGATGATGCCGGCGATGTGCCCCGAGCCGCCGAGCACGAAGCGCGCCGGCCCGGGAAACAGCTTCGCCCCCGCGTAGGTCGAGCGCCACGGCGCGATGTGATCTTCCATGGTAGAAATGAAGTAGAGCGGGATCTTCACCTTCCCGAGGTCAATCGGAACGCCGGTGAGCTTGATGCCGCCCGGCTTCGTGAGCAGGTTCTTTAGATACATGTTGCGCAGGTAAAAGCTGTGCATTGCCGCCGGCATGCGGGTGGAGTCCGAATTCCAGTAGAGCAGATCGAACGGGAACGGGTCGCGCCCGAGGAGATAGTTGTTGACGACGAACGTCCAGATGAGGTCGTTCGCGCGCAGCATGTTGAAGGTGGTGGCCATCTCGCTTCCCTCGAGATAGCCGCGCTGCTGCATTTTTTTCTCGAGGTTGGCGACCTGCTTTTCGTCTATGAATACCTCGAGCTCGCCGGCCTCGTCGAAATCTATCATGCTGACGAAGAACGTTGCCGAGGTGACGCGGCCGTCGTCCTGCGCCGCCATGCAGCCCAGGGTGGCGGCGAGCAGCGTGCCGCCGAGGCAGTAGCCGATCACGTTCACCTCGCGCTCGCCGGTCGCCTGCTCGATCGCGTCGAGCGCGGCGAGCGCGCCTTCTGTGAGATAGTCGTCGAAGCGTTTGTGCGCGAGCCGCTCGTCGGGATTCACCCACGAAACCACGAACACCGTGAGCCCCTGGTCCACCGCCCACTTGATGAAGGAATTGCTCTCGCGCAGGTCGAGGATGTAGAACTTGTTGATCCACGGCGGGATGATGAGCAGCGGGCGCCGATACACTTCCTTCGTCGTCGGCGCGTACTGGATGAGCTGCATCAGCTCGTTCTGGTAGACGACCTTGCCGGGGGTGACCGCGATGTTGACCCCGAGCTTGAACGCGTTCTCGTCGGTCATGCGCACGCGGACCTGCTCGCCTTCGCCGCGCGCGAGGTCCTCGAGCAGATTATTCAGGCCTTTCACCAGGTTCTGCCCGCCTGAGTTGACGGTCTCGCGCAGGACTTCAGGGTTCGTCACGAGGAAGTTGCTGGGTGAAAGCGCATCTATGTACTGCCGCGTGTAGAAGTCCACCTTTCTGGCGGTTTTCTCGTCGAGCCACTCGATGCCGCTCACCACCTGGTGCAGGTGCTTGGCAGCGATGAGGTACGACTGTTTGATGTAGTCGTAGAGGAAGTTCTGCTGCCAGTCGTCGTGCTTGAAGCGGCGATCGCCCTTCGGCGGTTCCGCCACCGGCTTCGCCTCCTGCCCCATCAACTTGAGCATCGAGCTCTGCCACAGCGCCATGTAGTCCTGCCACAGCTTCATCTGCACTTCGGCGAGCTTGAACGGGTCGGAAAGCAGCTTTCCCCAGGCCTCGAAGAACGCCTGCGCGATGCCGAGCTCGTCGCCCAGTCCGAGCACGCCGCCGTTCGCCCGGCGCTCCATGAACCGGGTCACGAGCTGGCCGCTTTTCTGCGCGATGTCGGCGTAGAGCCTGGCAAGCTCGGCAGGATCGAAGGTCGGCTGTCCGGGTTGACGCGTGGCGGTCATTTCGTGTCCTTTTGGGTCGGTTGAGGAGCGCACGTGAAACGATACTTGACGTTAACGTAAACGTGAGATACGCTCTTAACTCGCTATATTACATGCGAATATTGCGGAGCACAATGAGCGGCACCTACACGATTTCCGATCTCGCTAAGGAATTCGGCGTCACCACCCGCACCATCCGTTACTACGAGGATCAGGGATTGCTCAGCCCCGAGCGCGAGGGCATGAACCGCGTGTTCAGCAACCGCGATCGCGTGCGGCTGAAACTCGCCCTGCGCGGCAAGCGCCTCGGTTTCAGTCTCAGCGAGATTCGCGAGCTGTTCGATCTTTACGATCTCTCCAGGGACGAGCGCCGGCAGCTCGAACAATTCCTCGCCAAGCTGGAGCGGCGCCGCGCGATCCTGGAGCAGCAACGCGAGGACATCGAGGTGATGCTGAGCGAGATCGATTTCTTTGCCAACCAGTGCCGCCGGTTGCTCAAGGACAAGACCGAAGGAGGCAGCGCGAAAGCAGCTGCCTGAAACGCCTTTGTCGCAGCGCACGGCTACTTGACGTTAACGTAAACGTTATACATATCACATCGTATAATCATGTAGTTATGACAACCGAGCGACGGAGGAGGAACCACAGTGCGCTACGGGATGCATGGGACAACGTTGCGTCGGATTGCTACGGTGCTCAGCCGCTGCGCCATGAAGGATAGTCCGCTCGCTTATGTACCTAGGCCTTAATTTCGAGCTGGGCGAGACCGTGGACATCCTGCGCGAGTCGGTCGCCAACTTCGCCGCGAGCGAGATCGCCCCTCGTGCCGTCGAGATCGACCGCAGCAACGAGTTTCCCCGCAATCTCTGGCCCCGGCTCGGCGAACTCGGTCTGCTCGGCATCACGGTCGAGGAGGAATACGGCGGCACCAGCATGGGCTATCTCGCGCATGTCGTTGCCATGGAAGAGATCAGCCGCGCTTCGGCTGCGGTCGGACTTTCCTACGGCGCGCACTCCAACCTGTGCATCAATCAGATCCGCCGCAACGGCAACGCACAGCAGAAGCGGCGCTATCTGCCGAAACTGATTTCCGGAGAACACGTCGGCGCGCTCGCCATGAGCGAGCCCAATGCCGGTTCAGATGTGGTGAGCATGAGGCTCCGCGCGGAAAAGCGCGGCGGCCGTTACGTGCTGAACGGCACCAAGATGTGGATCACCAATGGTCCCGACGCCGACGTGCTGGTGATCTACGCCAAGACCGATCCCGCGGCGGGCGCCCGCGGCATCACCGCTTTCATCGCCGAGAATACCTTCAAAGGATTTTCGACCGCGCAGAAGCTCGACAAGCTGGGCATGCGCGGCTCCAACACCTGCGAGCTCGTGTTCCAGGATTGCGAAGTGCCGGAAGAGAACGTGCTCGGCGCGGTCGGTAATGGTATTGATGTGCTGATGAGCGGGCTCGACTACGAGCGCACCGTGCTCGCCGGCGGGCCGCTCGGCATCATGCAGGCGTGCATGGACGTAGTGCTCCCGTACGTGCATCAGCGCAAGCAGTTCGATCAGCCTATCGGCGAGTTCCAGCTAATGCAGGGCAAGCTCGCCGACATGTACGTGACCTTAAATGCCTGCCGCGCTTACGTCTATGCGGTGGGGCGTGCCTGCGACCGCAACGAAGTCACGCGCAAGGACGCCGCCGGCGCGATACTGTACGCCGCGGAACGCGCGACCTGGATGGCACTCGAGGCGATCCAGTGCCTGGGCGGCACAGGCTACATTAACGACGCACCGGCCGGCCGATTACTGCGTGACGCCAAGCTTTATGAAATCGGGGCTGGTACTTCGGAGATCCGACGGTGGTTAATTGGGAGGGAACTCTACGAGGAAACCCGCTGATGTCTCGCTGCCCCGATTTCATTAGCAATTACTACCATTTATGCCGCTGATCGGCAGCAGGATCAGCGGCATGAAGTGACCACTAACTGACACGAGAAATCAACGAGATATGCCAAATGATCCGATTGTGATTGCCTCCGCCGCCCGCACGCCTATGGGCGGATTCATGGGTGACCTGAAATCGCTCGCGGCGCCCGAGCTGGGCGCCACCGCCATCAGGGCAGCGGTGGAGCGCGCGGGCGTGAAACCCGGCGACGTTCAGGAAGTGATCATGGGCAACGTGCTCCCCGCCGGCCAAGGCCAGGCGCCGGCGCGCCAGGCCGCTCTTGGCGCGGGGCTGCCGCCGGCGACCGGCTGCATGACCATCAACAAGGTGTGCGGCTCGGGCATGAAGGCGGCGATGCTCGCGCACGACCTCATCACGCTCGGCACCAACAGCGTGATGGTGGCAGGCGGCATGGAAAGCATGAGCAACGCCCCTTATCTACTGCCCAGGGCGCGCGCCGGCTTCCGCCTCGGCCACGGCGAAGTGAAGGACCACATGTTCCTCGACGGGCTGGAGGATGCCTACGACCGCGGGCGGCTGATGGGGACCTTCGCCGAGGACTGCGCGGCCAAATACCAGTTCTCGCGCGAAGCGCAGGACCGCTACGCCATCACTTCGCTCACCCGCGCGCAGGATGCGATCAGGAACGGCAGCTTCGAGCGCGAGATCGTGCAGGTCAGGATCGCTGGCGGCAAGAACGAAACCACGGTAAAAATCGACGAGCAGCCGCTCAAGGTCAACCTCGACAAGATCCCGCAGTTGAAGCCCGCCTTCAGGAAGGACGGCACGGTGACGCCGGCCAACTCGAGCTCGATCTCCGACGGCGCCGCCGCCATGGTGCTGATGCGGCTTTCCGAAGCCGAGAAACGCGGGCTAGCGCCGCTCGCGAAAATCATCGGCTATTCCACGCACTCGCAGGAGCCGCAGTGGTTCACCACCGCTCCGGTCGGCGCCATCAGGAAGCTTTTCGACCGGACCGGCTGGGACGCCAGGACCACCGATCTGTTCGAGATCAATGAAGCCTTCGCGGTGGTCGCGATGGCGGCAATGCACGAGCTCAATCTGCCGCACGACAAGGTGAATGTCCACGGCGGCGCCTGCGCGCTGGGGCATCCTCTAGGCGCTTCCGGCGCACGCATCATGGTGACGCTGCTCGCGGCGCTCGAGAAATACGGGATGAAGCGCGGCATCGCTGCGCTCTGCATCGGCGGCGGCGAGGCGACCGCGATCGCGCTCGAGCGGATGAACTAGGCCGGCGCACAGGGAGACCGCATGGCAAACCCGATTGATTTCTACTTCGACTTCTCCTCGCCGTACGGCTACTTTGCGAGCGCGAAGATCGACGAGCTCGCGGCGAAGCACGGCCGCACGGTGGTGTGGCGGCCGATCCTGCTCGGCGCGGTGTTCAAGATCACCGGCCAGCAGCCGCTGCCGACCATTCCGCTCAAGGGCAGCTACGCCAAGCACGATCTCGTGCGCACCGCGAGGTTGTTGAAAGTTCCGTTCAAGCTGCCGACCAAGTTCCCGATCGCGAGCACCGCGCCGAGCCGCGCCTTCTACTGGGTGGGGGACAAGGACCCGGCGCTGGCGAAGAAGCTGGCGCAGGCGCTGTTCCACGCCTACTTCGCCGAGGACCGCGACATCTCCAACCCCGAGGTGACCGGCAACGTCGCCGCCAAGCTCGGCGTGAACAAGGAGGAGCTCACGCAGGCGCTCAACGACCCGGCGGTCAAAGAGCGGCTCAAGACGGAAGTGGACGCCGCGATCGAACGCGGCGTGTTCGGCTCGCCCTACATCGTGATCGACGGTGAGCCGTTCTGGGGCTCGGATCG
>JAHFRO010000276.1 GCA_023266245.1 Betaproteobacteria bacterium
GCGGCGGCAAAGACCGCTTAGCGGCCGTACATGTTCTGCGGCAGCAACGTGACAATTTCAGGCACGAAATAGACCAGCAATACGGCGACCACCATCAGCCCGAACATCGGCAGCGCCGTGCGCGGCAGCAATCGCCAGCGGCACGAACACGAACTTGATCAGCGTCGCATAGCCGGCGACTAGCCCCCCGAAGGGTCCGAACGCGCGCAGCGCGTAGGCAAACGGGCCGCCGGCGTGCGGAATCGCAGTGGTGAGCTCGGTGAAGCTGAAGATGAATGCCACGTAGAGCACGGCCACGATCAGCGTGGTGTAGAGGAAACCGATCGTGCCCGCCGCGCCCCAGCCGTAATTCCAGCCGAAGTACTCGCCGGAAATCACCAGTCCGACCGCGAGACTCCATAGATAGGCGGTGTTGATCTCCAGGCGCAGCTGAGTTGACGGGTGCGCTGCGCTCATGTCCGGCTGCAAGATACGATATGCGTGCTATTTCGCCAGGATGACGTCAGGCAGCCAGGTCGCAATGCCCGGGAAGACGGTGATCAGCGCGATGCACAGCACCATCATGCAAAAAAAGGGAATGGATGCGTACGCGACATAATTGCTGTCGCGGCCGCTCATCGTCTGCAGCACGAACAGATTGAAGCCGAGCGGCGGCGTCAGCTCCGCGACCTCCACCAGCAGCACGATGAAAATGCCGAACCAGACGAGGTCGATGCCCGCTTTCTCCACCATCGGAATCACGATCGAAGTCGTAAGCACGATCATCGATATGCCGTCCAGCGCCGTGCCGAGGACGAGGTAGATCAGAGCGAGAATCGCGATCAGCGCATAGGAATTCGGGTTCATGGTCGCAACCCACTCCGCGAGCGCCCTCGGGATGCCGGTGAACGCCATGCACGAGGAAAGGAACGAGGCGCCGGCAAGGATGAACAAGATCATGCACGAAAGGCGCGTCGCGCCCATCAGGCTCTGCCAGAAGGTCGCGCGGGTGAGCCCGCCCGACCACCACGCGATGGCAAGTGCACCGAGCACGCCGAACGCGGCCGATTCGGTGGCGGTGGCCCAACCGATGACCATCACCCACACGATGAAGATGATGAGCACGAGGCACGGGATCAGATGGCGGCTGCGGTACAGTTTTTCGGCGAACGGTACCTTTTCGTCGTCCTGCGGCGTTTTGCCCGGGTTGAGCAGCGCCCAGATAATGATGTAGCCGGAGAACAACGCCATCAGCAGGAAGCCGGGCAGGAACCCCGCGAGGAACACTTTCAGGATCGACACCTCCGCGGCCACCGCGTACACCACCATGATGATCGACGGCGGCAGCAGGATGCCGAGCGTGCCCGCGCCGCACAGCGAACCGAGGCAGGTCTTCTCGTCGTAGCCGCGCTTGATCAGCTCCGGCAGCGCCACCTTGGCGATCGTGGCACAGGTCGCCGCGGATGAGCCGGACACCGTGCCGAAGATGCCGCAGGCGAGGATGTTGACGTGCATCAGCCGTCCCGGCAGCCAGCCGAGCCAAGGTGCCAGGCCCTCGAACATCTCTTCCGAGAGCTTGGTGCGGTACAGGATCTCGCCCATCCACACGAATAGCGGCAGCGCGGCGAGGTTCCACGACGCACTCGAGCCCCAGAACGATTGGAACAGGTTCACGTCCGGCGGCGTACTGGTGAAAAGCTGCAGCCCGAACCAGGCGACCACGGCAAGCGCAATCGCGATCCATACGCCCCCCGCGAGCAGCAGGAGCAGCAGCACGAGCAGAATCGAGGCGATGGCCAACGTGCCCATGGGTCAGACCGTCTCCGTGAAGTCGCCTCGCGCACGCCGCTCGTCCTCGGCGATCTGGTAAGCGGGCTTGTCCCGCCGCAGCACGGTGACCAGCTCGTCTGCGACCGCGATAAATAAAACCAGCACGCCCAGGACGAAGCTCATCTGCGGGATCCAGATCGGGATCTTGATGAGTCCCTGCGCCAGCTCATTGAACTGCCAGCTCGCGTACACGAAGCGGACGACCGCCCACACCATGTAGCCGACAAAGCCTGTCGTCACAGAGAGCGAAAACACCTCGGCCCACCAGCGGGCGGCGGGCCTGAGCCGTTCGATGAACAGGCCCACACGCACCAGCTCTCCGTGGCGGAAGGTGTGGCCGAGCGCGAAGAATACCGATGCGGCGCACAGCCAGGCCGTGATGTCGTCCGCGCCGCGGAAGAGGATCCTCGCCTCGCGCCCGGCCACCTGCAGCAACATCACCACGCAGGTGCCGGCGAGGCACAGCGCAGCAAGCCCCCCGCTCGCCGTGTAGAGGGTATTCAGCGCCCGCCGCACGCTGCCCGTGGACCGCGGCTGCCGGACCCCGCGGGGGCGCTGCGCCGCGGAGGCCAAATTACTTGCCGCGGTACGCTTTGACCAGCGCTTCGCCGTCGGCGCCCGCAGTCTTGAGCCATTCGCCGAGCATCTGGTCGCCGATCTTGCCGAGCGTCGCCTTCATCGCGGCGTCGGGTTCAGCCACGCTCACGCCGTTCTTGGCGAGCGTTTCGTTGCCGGACTTCTCGCGTTCGCGCGACATGTCCCAGCCGCGCTTCTCGGCCGCTGCCGCGAGGTCGGTCAGCGCCTTCTTCTGGTTGTCGGGCAGCCCCTGGAAGGCGCGTTCGTTCACTACCACCACGTTGCGCGGATGAAAGGCGCTCGTCGTGTAGTAGTACTTGATGTATTCCCATGCCTTGAACGCGGTGCCAGTGGCCGACGAGGTGATCATCGCCTGCACCGTGTTGGTGGCAAACGCCTGCGGAATGTCGGTCGCTTGGATCACCGTGGGGCTGGCGCCGAGAAGTTCGGCGAACCGGGCAGTCAGGGGGCTGTAAGTACGGAACTTGGTGCCCCTCAGGTCATCGACCGATTTCAACGCGGTCTTGGTGTAGATGCCCTGTCCCGGCCAGGCGACCGAGTAGATCAGCCGCAACCCGCGCTTCTGCAGGCTTTTCTCGAGGTAGGACTTGTGCGCCTGGTAGAACTTCCATGCGTTGTCATAGCCGG
>JAHFRO010000091.1 GCA_023266245.1 Betaproteobacteria bacterium
CGTCTTCCGCGGTGAGAGTTTTCTTCGCACGGCTACTCGGCGCGGATGCCCGCCGCGCGGATCACCTTGCCCCACTTCGAGGTTGTCGCCCGAATGGAACTGCGCGCCGGTCTTCTGCGCGAGTTCGCGCGCCTTCGCCGCGTCGAGGTCGGACACCGCGAGGTAGTTCACCGCGGGGTGCTGCGCGGCGAGCCGGGCCCGCAGGGTCCCGATGCGCCCCGAGCCGATGACCGCTATGCCCAGTGGTTTGCGTTCGATGGTTCCCTCCCAGCGGTAAGCGGTCAGTCGACGCGCACGCCGGCGTCCTTGATGAGCTTTGCGTACTTCTTGATCTCCGAGCGGATGAACGCGCCGAGCTCCTCGGGCGGGCTGCCGATCGGCTCGATCGTGTTGTTCACCAGCAGGCTCCGGTAGTCCGGGTGATTCAGCACGCGCACGATCTCGCCGTTCAGCTTCGCGATGATGCCGCGCGGCGTGCCCGCGGGAGCCAGCACGCCATACCAGACGCCCGAGTCGTAGCCCGGGACGCCGGCCTCCGCGACCGTCGGCAGATCGGGCAGCGAGGCGGGACGCTTCGCGGTGCTCACCGCAAGCGCGCGGACGCGGCCGCTTTGCACGTGCGGCCACGACGCGAGCTGGGTCGAGAACAGGACCTGCACCTGCCCCGCGATCAAGTCCATGAGCGCCGGCCCGCCCCCTTTGTACGGAACGTGCAGCATCTTGATGCCGGCCATGGTGTTGAGCAGCTCCGCTGCAAGATGCCCGCCGCTGCCGTTGCCCGACGAGGAGTAAGCGAGCTGGCCGGGCCGCGCCCTGGCGAGCGCGATCAGCTCCCTGACCGATCTCACCGGCAGGGAGGGATGCACCACCAGGATGTAGCCGCCGGAACCGAGCAGCGTAATCGGCTCGTAGTCCCGCACCGGGTCATAGGGAATCTTTCTGAACAGGCTCACGTTCACCGCGAGCTGCGCGGTCAGCGCCATGAGCATGGTGTAGCCGTCGGGCGCTGCGCGTGCGGCGATCTCCATGCCGATGTTGCCGCTCGCCCCGCCGCGGTTGTCCACGATCACCTGCTGGCCGAGGTTCTCGGAGAGCTTTTGCGCGAGCGGGCGGGCGATCGTGTCCGAGCCGCCGCCCGGCGGATAGGGCAGCACGAGGCGGATCGGTTTGTTCGGGTAGCCGGCGGCCGCGCCCTGCGCCCAAGCGTCGCTTGCAGCCCCCAATAAAGCAGCAAGCAACGCAAAGATCACGGCCATCACGGCTCGTTTCCCTTTCGATATCGCTCTGCGCGGCCCCGCTCAGCCCGCGATCTGCCTGTCTCGTGTCGGCGCAGCAAGGTCAATCGCGCGCTGAACCAGCGTCCGATCCGCGCGCAGAACCGCTTTCGCCACCTTGTGCGTCGGCGTGTGCGGCAGCTCGTCCATGAACAACACGTAGCGCGGGACCTTGCTCGGCGCAAGCCGCTCACGGCACCACTGCGCCAGCTCGTCCGCCGTCAGATGGTATCCCGGCTTGAGCACCACAGCAATCAAGATCTCGTCCTCGCCGAGCTCCGACGGCACCGGGATCGCCGCCGACTCGTGCACCGCAGGGTGCGCGCCGATCACGCGGTCGAGCTCGGCTCCCGAGATGTTTTCGCCGCGGCGGCGGATGATGTCTTTCTTGCGCGCGATGAAGAAAAAATAGCCGTCCTCGTCGCGCCGCACGAGGTCACCGGTGAGAAACCAGCCGTCGCGGAACGCCGCCTCGGTCTGCTCCGGATCACGGTAATAGCCCCGCATGACGATGGGTGACTTTACGATCAGCTCCCCCACCTCGTTCGTTCCGACATCGCCGCCATCGTCGTCAACCGCGCGGCACTGGGCCCAGGGTCGCGAGGGATCCGGGTGCCGGCCGACCGGCCCCATGCTGCCGGGTTTGATCGGTCCTTCGAGGGGATTGCAGGTGACGCCGGGGATCTCGGTCATGCCAAAGCCGCCGATCAGGTACGGGATGCCGAATTCGCCGCGGAACGTTTCCGCGACGCCCTCGCGCACGCCGTAGACCTTGCGGATCCCGTGATCGGAGCGGAACTCGCCGCGCGGCCGGTTCTTGAGGATGGTGCCAATCGCCTCGATGATGTTGACCTCGGTTGCGCCGGTGTCAACCGCGAGCTGCCAGAAACCCGATGCCGAAAACTTCGGCACGATCACCATGCTGCAGCCGGCGGTCAACGTGCCGGCGACGGAGTAGAACAGCGCGTTCACGTGAAACAGCGGCAGCACGATCATCACGCGCTCGTCGGGCTGCAGGTACACGCGCTGCACGAACGCCTCGCCGCAGGTGACGAAATTGCGCTGGCTGTGCATCGCACCCTTGGGGAACCCCGTGGTGCCCGAGGTATAGACAATCAGGCAGGTATGGTCGGGTCCGATTCCCCCGGGCAGCGGTACCGCCGGCGCGCGCGCGATAAGGTCGTCGAGCGCCGGCACACCGTCGCACCCCATGCCGAGCAGCGCGAACCACGGATCGGTGGCTAGTCCGCGGCACGCCGCGCGTGCCACCTCCAGCGCATCGCTGCTCGCCGCCATCGCGCTGACTTCCGCGTGGTGCAGCACGTAGCGCGCCTCCTCCACCCCGAAATCGGGATTGACCGGCACTAGGATCGCGCCGAGGCGCGCCAGCGCGAACAGCAGCAGCACATGGCTGTCGCTGTTGCGCGCCATCACCGCGACGCGGTCACCCTCCCTGATGCCGCGCGCCGCGAGCATGCACGCGGTCCTGTGCACCGCCTCGCCGAACGCGCGCCAGGACCAGGTCTTGCCCTCGAACAGGATGAACGGACGCAGCGGGTCGCGTCCCATGCGGCTCGCGAACGCGCCGTTCAGCGTGTAGTCGTGCGACGGATAAAGCGAAATGACTTCGAACGGCGTCTTCATCCCGTTAACCAGATCAAAAACAAGCCACAGAGCTCACAGAGAACACCGAGATTAAAACCACAAACGATCCCATCTTGTCTTTCTCTGTGAACCGTGAGGCGCGTAATCTGCGGCGCCTCAACGGCGCTTGGTCTTCTTCCTGGCCGCTTTACGCCGCTCCTCGCCGTCCACCTGCTCGTATACTTCGCGCATCGCGCGCAGCGCAGCCACCGCCTTGGGGTAACCACAGTAGATCGCGCAGTGCAGCAGCGCCTCGGCGATCTCCTTGCGCGTGAGCCCGTTGCGCAGGGCCGCGCGAATATGCAGCCGCAGCTCGTGCGGGAGACTGAGCGCCGTAAGGACCCCGAGATTGAGGAAGCTCCGGATCTTGCGCGGCAGACCCGGCCGCGACCAGATCATGCCCCAGGCCGACTTCGTCGCGAGCTCTTCAAAGGGCCACGTGTACTCGTTCGCCGTCTGGAGCCGGCGCTCGACGTACTCGGCCCCGATCACCTGCTTGCGGATCTTCAGCCCTTTCCTGAACAGCGACTCTCTTACGAACGCGGGACGCATTGCTTCTCCTCGTTGGGTTGTCGACCGCAAAATCATACAACATGCGGGACTCGGGACACGGACCATGGGCCAGCAATCCGGTAGTAGAGTCCCGAAAATGAAGTCCCGGAGCCGGAGCACCGAGTCCCGCATTTTTTGTCATAGAATGCCGCCATGCCGTTCGTCAACGCACGCGAAGGCCGCCTCTATTACGAGGTGCACGATCTCACCGCGCCGTGGGTCGAGAATCCCGCGGCGATCGTGTTTCACCACGGCGCCGCCGCAAACCTGCACCTCTGGAACGAATGGCTGCCGCATTTCTGCCCGAGCTACCGGCTGGTGTTGTTCGACGCGCGCGGCTGCGGGCGCTCGACCGTGCCCGGGCCGGGCTTCGAGTGGTCGCTCGAACAGTTGGCGGGCGACGTGCTCGACATCGCGCAGGCGGCGGGCGCCAACCGCTTTCATTTCGTCGGCGAGGGAATGGGCGGCACGCTCGGGCTGCACCTCGCGGTGAAATACGGCGACCGGCTGTTGAGCCTGGCTGCCGCCAACTGCGGCGCGCGCGGCGGCGTAGCGCGCGAAGCCGCCGACTGGCGCGGCCTCATTGAAGCGCAGGGGCAGCTGGCGTGGGCAAAGCAGATGATGGCGTGGCGCTTCTTCCCCAACGCGCTGCTGCCGGCGCAGCACGACTGGTGGCTGCGGCAGCACGCGATCTGCAACGCGCACGCGGCGCTCATCATGAACGACCTCGTCGCGGCGACCGATCTCACGCCGTACTTGCGCGAGATCAAGGTGCCGACGTTGCTGCTCTGCCCCGACGTCAGCCCATTCGTGCCCGCGGCTCACATGGCCGAGATCCAGGCGGCGATTCCCGGAGCGGAGCTGCAGGTTTTCGCGCATGCGCGGCATGGGTTGCCGGTGTCGCACGCTGCGGCATGTGCGCAAACCGTGAGCGCTTTTCTCGCCCGGCGCTTCGCGCGCAACAAATCCGATTTGCCCATCGTGATTTGATTAACCAGCCGAAATGGATGAAACCGCCGATGAACGCAGATGAACGCAGAAAAAAACACGATCCTTTGCCACAGAGGACACAGAGTTCACAGAGAGTGAAACCCCATGAAACTGACCGGCATTGCATTTCGTCTTTTCTCTGTGATCTCTATGACTATTGGCTTTTGGGTTATCGGCGTTTATCGGCGTGCATCGGCGGCTAATTGTTGTTTCTCCGGTTTTTGAGACTACTTCTAGACACGAGTCCCGAACCATGAGCTTATTCCCCCCGCCCACCCGCATCGAAGCCGAAGTTTTCGCCGAGCTGCCGCAGAAGTTCCGCAAGAAGGAGATATCGCCCGAGCGCCGCGCCTCCGGCCGCAGCATGCCGACCCACGGCTGCTTCCTCGAAGGGCCCTCCTTCGACCGCGAAGGGAATCTCTACGTTGTAGATATTCCCTATGGCCGGATCTTCCGGATATCGCCCGCCGGGCACTTCGAGCTGGTCGTCGAATACGACGGCGAGCCAAACGGTCTCAAGATCCACAGGGACGGCAGGATTTTCGTCGCCGACTACAGGAACGGGCTGATGCTGCTCGACGCCAGGCGCGCGAAGGTGGAGCCGCTCATCACGCGCTACAACGCCGAACGCTTCAAGGGGCTCAACGATCTGCACTTCGCGAGCAACGGCGATCTCTACTTCACCGACCAGGGGCAGACCGGACTGCAGGACCCGACCGGGCGCGTCTATCGCTACACCGCCGACGGCAAGCTGATCCTCCTCGCCGACAACATCCCGAGCCCCAACGGTCTGGTGCTGAACGGCAAGGAGAATATCCTTTACGTAGCGGTGACGCGCGCCAACGCGGTGTGGCGGCTGCCGCTGCTGCCGGACGGCACGGTGTCACGCATGGGCGTGTTCATCCAGCTATCGGGCGGGCGCGGACCGGACGGTATGGCGATAGACGAGAACGACGGACTCGCCGTGGCGCACCCCGATATGGGCGCGGTGTGGATCTTCAACCACCGCGGCGAGCCGCAGTTACGTATCCAGTCGCCGAAAAGTGACATCGTCACCAACGTCGCCTATGGCGGCCACGACCGCAAGACGCTCTACATCGTGGATTCGGAAGCGGGCTGCATCCTCACCGCCAAGGTACCGACCGCGGGGCGGGTGATGTACTCCCACCTCCAACGACTAAGGTGAACCGCGCCCCGCTCGCGGCGTGTCCTTTCCCACCGGGGAGTTAGAGGGCGGCATCTGTCTTCCACCCGGCCAAAACAGAACTACGACAAGGCCCAGAGGAAGAACCGCCAACCATGCAAGTGCGATTGAGCTGAATGCCTGAGCATCGGCCATGAACTCGTGTTTGCTTTGCAGCCACGCGTCCCGCTGCTTGATGTCAGCTTCACTTGGCGCATACGGCTTTAGGGTGCCGTCTTGATCGATGAACTCTATGACCTTGCCGGAATTTACGAACACGGAACTCGCGAGAATTCGCGTGTACTCGGTACGTTTATCCGGAGTAAGCTCACGTCCCCAATTGGCTGTTATCGACGCGGCAGGAAACGAATCCATCCGGGTAACAAGATCTGTTGTGATGACGTGCAGGTAGTACCAGGCCCCTACCAATGCTCCGTAGATGGCAACTGCGCCCACGCACTTAAGGACAGGCTTGAGTCGAAGCCCCTGCGTCCGGATATCCAGGACGCCCTGAATAGTCCACACCAGGACGATAGCCGCGAGCCCGAAATTAGTTGCCAGGTCGATCAAACCGGTCATGTGAATGCTCCCCTTTAACTGGAATTAGCCGCCCTGAAAGGTGTCTTTAAAGCCGCCTTTCCGCAATGTGCCATGAGAAACATGAGTTCAGCAAGTTATCTGTATGCGCGAAGCTGAACCGTGACCCAGGACACCTTTCAGATCACCATCAAATCAACCCACTCGTTCACCGGCATCGCTCAGCAGCCGGGCGTGGCCCTCAGCGTAAATACTCGCGCTGCCATTGCTTGTAGGCGTCGCCGTTCACGAGCTTTTCCATATCCTTCGCCGAAGCAACCTTGTCCTTGAGGTCGGCTGGGGCACCGCCGTTGTAAAGATGCGTGTAGGTCTCGTGCAGCGCCTTGACCGCAGCCGCGACCGGCTGGTGACCCTGCAGCAGAATGCGGACGCCGCGCGCGGCGAAGTCCTCGCGCTTGAGTGACGCCGGCGCCGAGCCGATGATGACGGGGAGCTTCGCCGCCGCGTGGATCGCCTGGACCTGGTCGAGCGTCTCCACCCCGACGATGAAGATCGCATCCACTCCGGTTGCGGCGTAGGCCTTGGCCCGGGCGACGGCTTTTTCCGTTCCTTCCACCTTGAGCGCCGCCGTGCGGCCGGCAATCACAAGCGAGGGATCCTGCCGGGCCGCAACTGCGGCTTTGAGCTTCCCGACCATTTCCTCGACCGAGATGAGCTCATCCGTGCCCTCGGGTTGCCCGAAGCGCGTGGGCAACAGCGTGTCTTCAATGCTCATGGCCGACACGCCCGCGCGCTCGAGCTCCTCCACCGTGCGCATGACGTTAAGCGCGTTACCGTAGCCATGGTCTGCGTCCACGATCAAGGAAAGCTTGCTCGCGCGCATGATGCGCCGAATCTGGTCGGCCAGCTCGGTGAGTGTCAGCACGATCAGGTCGGGCGCCGCCAGCGTCGTGTTCGAAGCCACCGATCCCGCCAGCATGCCGATTTCGTAGCCGACGGCCTCCGCGACGCGCGCCGACAGCGGGTCGTACACGCTCGCCGGCGACAAACACTTTGACCCGGCAAGCACCGCGCGGAGCCTCTTACGCTGTTCACTATAATTCATGATCACTCCAATCCCGGTAAAAGAGATTCAGCCACAGAGAGCACAGAGAACACAGAGGGCCATAAAACTCAAACCGATCCTGTTCTTGTTTTGTTTCTCTCTGTGAACTCTGTGTCCTCTGTGGCTAATGCCTTTTATGTCGCCATCAGGTCCATGAACTCGTTGACCGGCATTGCCTCGATCCGCTGCTGATCAAGGCACACCTTGAGGATGGCGTCGCGCTGCTTGGGCGCAAACACGCGCGCGACGTTCTTCTCGAATTTGTTCATCAAGAGCGGTACCCCCTCCTTGCGCCGGCGGCGGTGCCCGAGCGGGTACTCGACTTCGGAGAGCGGACTCTTCGAACCGTCCTTGAAGAAAACCTGGATGGAGTTCGCATTGGAGCGCTTGGCGGGATTGAGATAGTCCTGGCTGTAGCGCCTGTATTCGACCACTTTCATCTTCGCGCGCAGCGCGTCAATGCGCGGGTCGGCGGCGATGTGGTCCTCGTAGTCCTCGGCGGTGAGCTTTCCGAAGATCATCCCGACCGCCATCATGTACTGCAGGCAGTGGTCGCGATCGGCCGGGTTGTGCAGCGGCCCGGTCTTGTTGAGGATAATGTTCGACGAGTCGTGCGTGCGCACGTCGATGCGCTTGATGTCATCCAGCCGATTCTTCGCCAGCGGATGCAGCCGGATCGCCGCCTCCACCGCGCTCTGCGCGTGGAACGCCGCGGGATAGGCGATCTTGAACAGCACGTTCTCCATGATGTAGGTGCCGAACGGCCGCTGGAACCGGAACGGCCTGCCCTTGAACAGCACGTCGTAGAAGCCCCAGGTCTTCGCGCTGAGCGCCGATGGATAGCCCATCTCGCCTTTCAACGCGAGCAGCGCGAGCCACACGCCGCGGCTGCCCGCGTCCCCTGCCGCCCATGACTTGCGGGAGCCGGTGTTGGGCTTGCGCCGGAAAGTCGCGAGCGCGTGCCCATCCACCCATGCGTTTGAAACCGCGTTGACGATCTCGTCGCGCGTGCCGCTGAGCATCCGGGTCACCACCGCGGCGGTGGCGATCTTCACCAGGATCGTGTGGTCGAGGCCGCGCGCGGTGAAGCCGTTCTCGATCGCCAGCCCGCCCTGGATCTCGTAGGCCTTGATCGTCGCCTCGAGCACCTCGCGCATCACGAGCGGCGGCTTGCGGCTCGCGATCCGCACCCGGCTCAAGTGATCCGCCGTCATCAGGATGCCGGCGATGTTGTCCGAGGGATGGATCACGGTTTCGCCGTAGAACGCATCGTTGAAGTCGAGCCAGCGTATCAACGCGCCGAGGTTGAACGCCGCTGCCACCGGATCGAGCTGAAACGGCGTGCCCGGAACGCGCGCGCC
>JAHFRO010000092.1:0-3229 GCA_023266245.1 Betaproteobacteria bacterium
GCCTAACGCCTTGGTGAACGGCGGGCCGGCACGATGATCAATGGTGACGGGACACTTGCGGCCCGTCCGTTCCACCTAAAGTTAGGCCCCAGTTTCGGTAAGCGCATCACGGAGCGGGAGGCTCCATGCCCTTCGCCTTAATCACCGCCGCCGCCTCCGGCGTGCGCAGGAAATTGACCAGAGCCTTCGATGCGTCGGCGTCCCTGGCGCTGGCCATGATCGCCGCCGCAAAGACGGCGGTCCTCTGCAGATCACCCGGTAGCGGGCCGACAACCTCGATTCCCACGACCGGAATAAGCTCCTGGAATTGATGCACGGCGATCTCGGCCTCGCCGTTTGCAACCAAGACTCCAACCGCTACATCGCCAGGGCTTTTGGGGAAGACCGTCTTCGGTTTCATCTCATTGGCGATCCCCAAGCGATCGAGCACCTTCGCGATGTGGATCCCGTTCGCGCCGCCGAAGCTCGGATTGGGATATGTAATCGACTTTGCGGCGAGCAGCGTGCGCTTCAAGGCTTCGGGCGATGAGATGTCGGGCTTGGGGGCGCCCTTGCGAACAGCCACGTAGATGCCGGAGCGGGCGAGCGCAGTCACGTTGCCCGCACTAGCCTTGCCGTCCTTCACGAAGCCATCGATCCCCTGCCGGGAAATGACGACGACATCGGCGGTTTCACCATCTTGGATACGCTTTACGACCGCGCCCAGGGTCGCGAACGTGATCGCGAGCTTGTGTCCGCTCGCGCGCTCGAACTTCGGCCCGAGGTCTTCCATGACCGCCTGCATCCCGAAGGCGCTCAGAACTTTGATTTCGGCGGCCTCCGCCGCGATGCCACCCACTAGCAGAAACATGAACCCGATATTTGCCGCTGCGACAAGCGAACGTATCTTCATGGCATTCTCCTTTCAGATGGCCAACCTTCGAGGCCTAACGGTGTACTCAGCCGCGCGTATTCCGCGTCGGTCTGTAGCAGATGGTTAGGCCTAAAAATTCAGAATGTCCCCTTTTCTCTTGCCGGCCTTTGCCGAATGCAGGAGTAGCGCGACTCCACCGACGGCGCCGATCGCGTTCAACGCCCGGCACCGGGCGCAAACCCGTGCTTAGCGAGGATTGCTTGCCCGTCGCTGGACAGCACAAAGTCCGCGAACCGTTGCGCGGCGGGTTGTGCCGACTTCATCACGACGAGGCCGTAGTCGGCGATCACGTTGAGCGCCTCAGGGATATCGATGATCGCAAGCTGCGGCTCCTCATTCTTCGCAAGGAGCGCGGCGGTACAGTAAGTAAGAAAGAGGTCAGCCGACCCGCCGGCGACCAGTGCGCCGAAAACGTTACGGTCTTTGGGTGGCGGTGGCGACTGGGGCCCGGCGGTGAGCTGCAGCGCCTTGGCCGAAAGCTGCTGGAATGCACCCGGGTGTTGCGACTCGGCGCGCTCGAAGAGCTTCCACGCGTAGTCGCCCATCGGGTCGGCCTTGGGGGTCGAGGTGCCCAGCTTAACGCGGTCATCGAGCATGACCTCGAGCAGAGTCGCGGCATTCACGGCAAGCTTCGGACTCGCGAGCCCGCACAGGCGGTTACGGGCGAAGCGCCGCACGGAGCCCGCAATGCCGGCTTCCGCAAGCGCTCTGGGATGCTCCATGTCCGCCGAAGCGAACACGTCGGATACCTCGCCGGTCGCGAGGCGATCTTTGAGGCGCCCAGAGGGCCCGAACTGAAACGCGACCGCGGTTGACTCGCGTCGCGTAAATTCTGCGGCAATGTCGGCCAGCACGGAGCGCAGGCTTCCGGCCGCGTGCACCTTCACCGGATCCGCGGCGTCTGTGGTCTGGGACCCCATCAATGTGCAGATTGCGAGGGCGACGGCTAGGATCGGGCGCGCGTCAGTTTCCATGTTGAGTTCCTCCAAAAAATCCGATTAGAGTGCTCGACGAGAAAACGAACTAAGTACCAGGGCATTTGTATCTTTGTGGCTGAATCGTGGGCCTAACTAGATGTCGACACCGTAAGTGTCGGCTTTTATTGCCCCAGATGTGGGGCGTATGCAGACCGCGACCACAGTAACTTGTTGATCCATGACGCTGTCAACTTTCATACACGTCAGATCGTTGTGGAATATTAGACACCATGGAGGGGTTCGTGTCCACGCAACCGAAGCTGCTGGATCGCGTCCGGGACAGGCTGCGCTACAGGCAGTACAGCCTGCGCACGGAACAGGCGTACATCCACTGGATCAAGCGCTTCATCTACTTCCACGGCAAGCGCCACCCGGAGCAGATGAACGGTCCCGAGGTCGAGGCATTTCTGACTCATCTTGCCAAGGAGGAACAGTGTGCCGCAGCCACCCAGGATCAGGCCCTCTCCGCGCTTCTCTTTCTTTACAAGGAAATCATCCAGCGGGACTTGCCGTGGCTCGACGGCATCGAAAGACCCAAACGCCCGGCGCGCCTTCCGGTTGTCCTGACCGAAAACGAGGTCCGCGCGCTGCTGGCGCGGCTGGAGGGCACGCGCTGGCTCATGGTGAGCCTGCTTTATGGAACAGGGATGCGGCTGCTGGAATGCCTGCGGCTGAGAGTGAAGGATGTGGACTTCGAAATGCGGCAAATCACGATCCGCGAAGGCAAGGGCGGCCGCGATCGGGTAACTATGCTGCCCGAAAGACTGATCGAGCCGCTGCGCGACCACCTGTCACGCGTCAAGGCGCTGCACGAGACCGACCTGAAGGACGGTTACGGGGACGTGTACCTGCCATTCGCGCTCGCCCGGAAATATCCTAGCGCCGGCAAGTCGTGGCCATGGCAGTATGTCTTTCCCTCCAGCAAGCTCTCGGTCGACCCGCTTTCCGGCAAGACGCGCAGGCATCACGTCGATGAGAAAAGCCTGCAACGCACCGTCCGGTTCGCGGCGAGGTCGGCACGGATCGGAAAACCCGTCTCGCCGCACGTGCTGCGTCACAGTTTCGCTACCCACCTGCTGCAGGGAGGCTACGACATTCGTACTGTCCAGGAGTTGCTGGGCCACAGAGATGTCAGCACGACGATGATCTACACGCACGTGCTGAACAAGGGCGGGCGCGGGGTAAAGAGCCCGCTCGATTCCGGCGGCACCGGGCAGCCGCCGGTTCTGCGAGACATCACGGTGGACTACAGAGTCCCGCCCAGCCGTTGTTTTTGATCTGGACGACCGCGGGTTTTGCGGATGAATCCTGTTTTTGCTTCTATCGGCGTCAATCGGCG
>JAHFRO010000092.1:3329-8637 GCA_023266245.1 Betaproteobacteria bacterium
ATCTCCACGATCTGCCCTTCGCTCCAGTGCCGTTTCAGTTTCGCGAACAGCTCGTCGGTGACGCCGTTGGGCTGGGACGCGGCCGCAATCGCGAAGTCGAGCGCGACACGCTCGGCCTCCGTGTAGAGGGGGCTCGTGCGGTACTCCCACACCGCGGCGAGCTTCTTCTCGTCCACGCCGAGCCGGAGCGACGCTCCGGCGGTGTGCGCCATTCAGTAATGGCAGCCGTGGGCGCGGCTCGCGACGTGCGCCACCAGCCGCTTGAAACCGCGGTCCACCTCGCCTTCCGGGTCCCACACCGCCGCGGAAAGCGCGGAGATCGCCCGCAACAGCTTGGGCTTGCGCTGCAGGATGAGCGCGCTGTTCGGCACGAAGCCGAGCGACTTCACGTAATTCTGGAAGGCGTCCTTCAGTTCCGGATTTGCGTCCTGCGGCAACGGCGCGATACGCGTCATGCGACCTCCGATGTTCGGCGACTCAACCCGCCGAACGATACCATTTCCCGCGCGCGACGCACAACGCCGTAACGGGGTAGAATCCCGCGCGTGCCGGAGAATCGTCCACCATTGAGCGAAGCGAGCGTTGCGCGCGATCCGATCGCCCAGTTTGCCGATTGGTACGAGCACGCCTGCGCGGCCGTCAAGCCGTTCCCGCACGCGGCGGCGTTCGCCACCGCGACCACCGGCGGCCGCCCGTCGCTGCGCATGGTGCTGCTGAAAGGGTTCGACGCGCGCGGCTTCGTGTTCTACACCAACTACCGCAGCCGCAAGGGCCGGGAGGTCGCGAAGAACGCGCGCGCAAGCCTGCTGTTCTACTGGGGGAGCCTCGGGCACCAGGTGCGCATCGACGGGCGCATCGTCAAGGTGCCGCCCCGCGAGTCAGACGAGTATTTCGCGACCCGCCCGCGCGGCAGTCAGTTAAGCGCCTGGGCTTCGCCTCAGAGCGAGGTGACGGCGGACCGTGCTGCGCTCGAGCAACGCTTCACCGCTGCTGCAGCAAAATATGCCGGCAGGGTTCCCCGTCCGCCGTACTGGGGCGGCTACCGCCTGATCCCCGAAGCGATCGAGTTCTGGCAGGGGCGTGAAGACCGCCTGCACGACCGCCTGCGCTACCGCCGCACGCGCAACGGCCGCTGGCTGATCGAGCGGCTCGCGCCATGAGGCGCCGCCCGCCTTGACGCGCGCGCTGCTACTGGCACTCGCCCAGTTCGCAGTCCCCGCTGCGGTGTTGGGCGCGGCCTTCGTCCTCGTCTTCTACAGCGCGGCGCTGCCGCCCTCGCTCGCGGGGCTCAAGGTCTACGGTCCCTATATCGTGTTCGCGCTGGGCGCGGCGCTCGCGATCGGGTTCAATCGCGGGCGGGTGGTGTTCGCGCTGGTCGTGCTGGCCGCCGCCTACGGAACGCAGCAACTGTGGTTGCAGGAGGGGCTGGGCACTTTTCCGGCGCGCGTCCTCTACGCCGCGCTCACGGTGTTCGTCCCCTTGAACCTCGCGCTGCTCGCCGTGCTGCCTGAGCGCGGCACGTTCAACCGCCACGGCGTGCTGCGGCTTGCGGTGCTCGTTGCCCAGGTTGGATTCACCGCCTGGGTGGTCGCGGCAAGCCAGACCGAGATCGCCGACTGGATCTATCAGAAATTCCTTGATCCCGCCCTGTTCGGCGCTGCTCGCATGCCGCAGCTCGGGATTGCGGTGATCGCGGCGAGCCTCCTCATTGCGTTTGTTGCAGCCTTCGTCACCCGCTCCGCGATCAGCGCGAGCCTGGTGGGCGCGATCGCCGCCTTCGCGGTCGCAGCGCACGTCGTGACCGCGTCCACGACCTTTGCGATCTTCACCGCGGCGGCCGAGCTGATGGTGACGATCGGGATGTTGCAGGACGCGTTCCGCATGGCGTTTCGCGATGAGTTGACGGGGCTGCCGAGCCGGCGCGCCCTCAACGAGCGCCTGATGTCGCTTCCCCGGAGCTACACGGTGGCGATGCTCGACGTGGATCACTTCAAGCAGTTCAACGACACCTACGGGCATGACCTCGGCGACCAGGTGCTGAAGATGATGGCTTCGCAGATCGACGGCGTGGGCGGCGGCGGCAAGGCTTTCCGCTACGGCGGCGAGGAGTTTATGGTGCTGTTTCCGGGGAAAGACGCGGACGAGGTGATTCCGCATCTGGACGCGCTACGCAAGGACATCGAGTCGTACCGGCTTGCCCTGCGCGGCGCCGACCGGCCGCGCAAGTCGAAAGGCGGCAAGCGCCAGCGCGGCGGATGGCGGGGCAAGGACTCGGTATCGGTGACCGTGAGCATCGGCGTAGCCGAGTGCAGCGAGCGCCACGCCACGCCGCAAGCCGTGATTCAGGCGGCCGACAGGGCGCTCTACCGCGCGAAGGACAAGGGACGCAACCAGGTCAGCCGCTGAGCCGCGCGCGGCGTGTAAACTGTGCCGGGAATTGTTTTTACCGAAGTGGGTGCCGACTATGAATCCATACATACAGCTCGTCGTCGCGACCATCGCGTTCCTCGTAACACACTACGTCTCGAGCACGCCGCTGCGGGCAAAGTTGGTCGGGGCGCTGGGGGAAAAAGCCTACCTCGGCCTCTACAGCCTGGCCGCGTTCGCCACGCTCGGCTGGATGGTCTTCACCTACTACCGCGCGCCGTCGGCAATGCTGTGGTACGTGCCGGCGCTGCGCTATGTGCCGCTCGTCATGATGCCGGTCGCACTGATTCTCCTGGTCTGCGGACTGCTCACCCGCAACCCGACGCTGGTCGGGCAGGAGCGGCTGCTCCAGTCGGCCGAGCCCGCGCGCGGCATCCTGCGCATCACGCGGCATCCGCTGATGTGGGGAATCGCGCTGTGGGCTGCCGTGCACCTGCTCGCGCGCGGCGATGCGGCCTCTTTCGTGTTCTTCGGGTCTTTTCTCGTGCTGGCGCTCAGCGGCACGGCGCTGATCGACCGCCGCAGGGCCGCGACTCCGGGAGAAGGCTGGATGCGCTTCGCCACGGTCACCTCCAACCTGCCGTTCGCCGCGATCGCCGGCGGCAGAAACGAGATCAGGCTCGCCGAGATCGGCTGGGTAAAGCCGCTCATCGGTATCGCGCTTTACGTCGTGGTGCTGTACCTGCACCAGCCGCTGTTCGGCGCTCGTCCCTACTAGCTCGCGTGAAATGACGCGGCACAGGCGCGCGGGCTGCGAACGGCAATAAAAAAGCCGGGGCTGCGATGCCGCAGTCCCGGCCGTGTTGCTGAAAGCGCGATTACCGCAGGTGGTTGCTGACCAGCCTGGTCATCTCGAACATCGAAACCTGCGATCTGCCGCCGAACACCGAGCGCAGCTTGTCGTCGGCGTTGATCATGCGCCTGTTGACCCGGTCCTGCAGGCTATTACGCTTGATGTAGGCCCACAGCTTTTTGGTGACCTCGGTGCGTGGCATGGGGTTGCCGCCGATCACCGCCGCGAGCGTCGAGCTCGGGGTCATCGGTTTCATGAACGCGGGATTCGGCTTGCGCGCGCTTTTCTTCTTCGCTCCGCCTTTGCGCGCCGACTTGCGAACCTTCTTGGACTTCTTGCTGCTTTTCTTCCTCTTGGCCATGACTATCTCCCATTGATTGCGCTGAAACAGCGCGAGTGGTTGGAAACGCCGTCAAACGATGAATTCGGCGAGTAGAGGATGCCAATGTCTTTGCAACCTTGCAAGAGTTTTTTTGAGGCTGCCGCAGCGCGCGGGTCGCCGCGCCGCCCTGCTGGACGCGTGCGGCTCGCCGTTTGGGGCGGCGCCGCGCGTGACTCGCTGCGCGCTCGCCGCAACCCGGGCCGCCGTGCGCTGCAATCCCGCCACGGCGTGAAGTCAAGGACTTATCCGCCGAAGTTCAAGTCTTGCGGCGGCGGGTCCCATCACGCCGTTACCCGGTGCGCTTGAGTTTTTCCAGGAAGTGCCTGCGGCAGCGACCCCCGCTGTAGGCATCCGCCTCGCTCACCTCAGGCACCAACTTCCTAAGAACGGCTTCTCCGGGTCGCTGGGCGCCGCTCCCGCAAACGGGCCTGCGGCTAACGAGTCGCGGCGCCTACTTCTTGACCCTGTCCAGAAACCTCTTGCGAAATTTCCGGACTTTCGGTGCGACCACGAGCTGGCAGTACGGCTGGTAAGGATTGTGCGCGAAGTACTCTTGATGGTGGCCCTCGGCCACATGGAAGGTCGAGGCCGGCGCCACCTCGGTCACGATCGGGTGGTCCCACAGCTTGGCGGCGTTGAGCCTGGCGATCACCTCCTCGGCGGCGGCTTTCTGCTGCGGCGAGTGGTAAAAAATCGCCGAGCGGTACTGGGTGCCGACGTCGTTGCCCTGGCGGTTGAGCGTGGTCGGATCGTGGATCACGAAGAACACTTCCAGCAACTCCTTGAACGAGACTACCGCCGGATCGAAGGTGAGACGCACCACCTCGGCGTGGCCGGTCCCGCCGTCGCATACCTCCTGATACGCGGGATTGGGCGTATGGCCGCCCATGTAGCCGGATTCAACTGACTCCACGCCCTTCATCTCGTCGAACACCGCCTCCAGGCACCAGAAACAGCCGCCGGCGAGCGTGGCGATGTCCTTCCTGGTGGGGACTGCGGTCACGGCATCCAAGCTCATCGCTCCCTGATACGGTTTATCGAGTTTATCGGATTCGCGGCGCGTACGGCGATGCCCCGCACGCGCCGCTTCCCGACTGATGCGCCCGCCCCGCCGGCGCCCCGCTACGCGGCAGCGGGCTGTAGCGCTGGCGTCAGCCACCGTGTCGCACCTCCGTCCGCTGCCTGCGGGACCGGTGCGGCAC
Organism: Betaproteobacteria bacterium; assembly: GCA_023266245.1. Taxonomy (GTDB): domain Bacteria; phylum Pseudomonadota; class Gammaproteobacteria; order Burkholderiales; family SG8-41; genus SG8-41. The sequence goes on from JAHFRO010000092.1 coordinate 8,134, forward strand.
GCACGCGCTGCGTCCACGGCCGGAACAACAGGCGCTCGAGGCGACCGAGAGCGGCGTGGCGCTGGACGAGCTGCGCCATTCGTTCCAGAAACTCGCGATAGCCGAGTTCCGGTAAAGGCCGGTTGCCGTACCAATGCCGGCCGAGCGAGTTGAACGCCGCGGCCACGTCCACTTCGCGTGCCGAGCGGGAACACTCGAACACCGCGCGGCAGGTCGCGGCAAAACCGATGCGCTCGCGCCGCCCGCTGCGTTCGAAAATCAAGCGGAAATAATCGAAGTAGCCCGCGTGGTCGCGTGCGGCCTGGCGCGCCAGCGCGCGCAGCACCGGCTCATCGGCGCAGTTGGCGAGCGCGCGGTAGAACACCGCGGCCTGGGCCTCTGTCGCGCAGCGCCCGAGCGCCTCCAGCGCGACGCTCGTGCGCGGACCTGCCGGACCGAAGCGCAGGCGGTAGGCCTCGTAGAACTCGCCATAAGCGGTGCTCCAGTCGAATTCCGGCCAAGTCG
>JAHFRO010000027.1:0-24769 GCA_023266245.1 Betaproteobacteria bacterium
AGAATCGGTCCGAACCGCCGGGTATGGGTCGGGCGAGCAGCCTTCCGACAGACTTGCATGACTGGGAAATAGCCGACCGAGAGCAGCGTTGCCCCTGGGCCGGCATGATTCCTGAGAGTCCGTGGAACGACGCATTTCGCCGCAAAAACCCATGCCCCATCGGGTCTTAGTGCTTGAAGCCGGGTTTCAAGAGCATGGCGCCGAGCGACGCGATTCTTTCCTTGACCCAGATCACGGCATCCACGATCGCCTCGGCGTCGCGTAGGGCATACTCGGCACGTTGCCGATCGTGCTCGCTGATGCGCCCTTCCGCGAGCCACTGGTAGATGGCGTCATTCACTGTCTTGCGATTAGCTTTTCTCATTGCCTCGTTCCTTTCGGGTGACCAACCCGAGGCTGACAATCAGCTTGGGGTTAGACTATGCAGAACTTGGGCGAAATGCCTTGGGTAGACCGGGTATCTGCGTTGACCCGATAGATTAGGTGTGCACATTACTACAATGATGTAATAATGTCAACACACTATGTGAACCCTTTCCCCTATCCCTCTTGACCCGGCGTGTCTCGACTCTGGTGAACAGCAAGATTGAATCGCTAACTCGTTATATCGATACAACTTTATGAACGTGTTTCTGGCGTTATTAACCAGCCTGCCGACGGGAAACTCGACCGTGCGCATGCGGGTATGGCGAGCCCTGAAGAATACGGGGTGCGGAGTCTTGCGGGACGGCGTCTATGTTCTGCCTGTCGATGCGCCGCAAGCGCCGGCTCTCGCCGAAGCGGAGTCGGTGGTCAGGGCCACCGGCGGCTTTGCAATGACCGTGGAATTGAATATCAAGACCACCACGCAGCTCGAACACGTCCGCAAGCTGTTTGATCGCGGCAAGGAATACGGAGCGCTCGTTGAGAGAATTGTCGCTGCGAAGGGCGCCCTCAAGCGACTTGGAAAGCGCAAGGCGGACACGCTGGTCCAGCGCCTGCGCCGATCGTTCGAAGAACTGGTCGAGATTGATTTCTATCCCGGCCAGGCACAGTTGCAGGCTAAAGAGGCAATGTCAGCCCTCGAGCGCGAGATGCAAGTACTGTTTTCCGAGGGCGAACCGCATTCCTCAAAGAGGAAAGTACGCCGGCTCGACCCGGCAAAGTATCGCAATCGTATATGGGCAACGCGTAAGAATCTCTGGGTAGACCGTCTGGCCAGTGTCTGGCTCATAAAACGCTTCATAGACAGAAATGCAAAATTCATCTGGATTGATCGTCCGCGCGTCCGTCCCAAGGGCTCTATCGGATTCGATTTCGATGGCGCCCAGTTCACGCACATCGAAAGCCGCGTGACGTTTGAGGTGCTCCTGACCAGTTTTGGCCTTGATCACGACTCGGCGCTTGCGTCGATCGGCCACGCTGTTCACTATCTCGATACCGGCGGCATTCCGGTTGCAGACGCCAAAGGTCTCGAAACGATACTCAAAGGAATCCAGGGGAAGGCACGGAGTGATGACCAGATGGTTCTGGAAGCAACCAAGGTCTTCGATCATTTTTACTCGGCCTACGCGCAAAAAAAGGCCGGGTAAATCTAGCTGCCGTTCACCGCGGGAATTCGGGGACGCTGGTACCCTCCCGCAGCCGGTTAACGCGGACGTTGTACGTCCGCTTTGAGTCGTCCCAGAAATCGGGATTCCAATACCGCCCGTCAGATTGAGTCTTAACTACAGTTAGCGCCTTGCGCTGCACGAATCACGACTCACCGCCCTAATGCGCCTTGTCCCAATTCGCCCCCGCGCCGACGTCCACCACTAGCGGCACGGAAAGCTCCGCCACGCCGCTCATCAGCTTGGGCAGCGTGCGCTTCATCAGGTCAAGCTCCGCCTCGGGCACTTCCAGCACCAGCTCGTCGTGCACCTGCATGATGAGCTTGGACTTGAGGTGCTTTTCCGCGAGCCAGCGGTTGACCGCGATCATCGCCATCTTGATGAGGTCGGCGGCGGTGCCCTGCATCGGCGCATTGATCGCGGCACGCTCCGCGCCCTGGCGGCGCGCGGCGTTGCTGCTTCCGATCTCGGACAGCCACAGCCTGCGCCCGAACACCGTTTCGACGTAACCCGTGTCGCGCGCGGTCTCACGCGTGCGCCGCATGTAGTCCGCCACGCCCGGGTAGCGCGCGAAATAGCGGTCCATGTACTGCTGTGCGGCAGAGCGCTCCAGCCCAAGCTGGCGCGCGAGCCCGAACGCCGACATGCCGTAGATCAAGCCGAAGTTGATCACCTTGGCATAGCGCCGCTGCTCCGCACCGACCTCTTTCGGCGGCATGCCGAAGATCTCGGCGGCGGTGGCACGGTGGATGTCCTCGCCGGCGGCGAACGCCTTGAGCAGGCTCGCGTCCTGCGAAATGTGCGCCATGATCCTGAGCTCGATCTGCGAATAGTCGGCCGAAACGATGTGGCTGCCCTTGGAGGCGACGAATGCTTCGCGTATGCGGCGCCCCTCCGTGGTGCGGATCGGGATGTTCTGCAGGTTGGGGTCGTTGCTCGCCAGCCTGCCCGTCACCGCCACCGCCTGCGCGTAATTGGTGTGCACGCGACCCGTGCCGGGGTTGATCATCTCGGGCAGCTTGTCGGTGTAGGTGGACTTGAGCTTGGCCAGTCCCCGGTACTCGAGGATCAGTTTCGGCAGCGGATGGTCGAGTGCGAGCTGCTCGAGCACATCCTCGTCGGTCGAGGGAGCGCCGCTCGGCGTCTTCTTCACCACCGGCAGCTTCTGTTTCTCGAACAGGATCTCCTGGATTTGCTTGGGCGAATTGAGGTTGAACGGCTGCCCGGCCTGTTCGTGGACTTTGGCCTCGATCTCGATCATCTTGGCGCCGAACTCGCGCGAAAGCTCGCCGAGCAGCCCGGTGTCGAGCAGCACGCCGTGCCGTTCCATGGCGAACAGCACCGCGAGCAGCGGCATCTCCAGATCGCGGTAGATGCGCGCGAGCTTCCCGTCGGCCTCGATGCCCGGGTACAGCGCCTGGTGCAGCTGCAGCGTGACATCGGCGTCTTCGGCCGCGTACTCGGTGGCGCGCTCCACCGCCACTTGCTCGAAGCCGATGCGGCTCGCACCCTTGCCGGTGACTTCGTCGTAGGTGATGGTCTTCAGCCCCAGGTGGCGCTCGGCGAGGCTGTCCATGTCGTGCGACCGGTGGCTCTCCAGCACGTACGACTCGACCAGCGTGTCGTGAGCCACGCCTGCCATCCGGATGCCGTGGTTGGCGAGCACATGCATGTCGTACTTGGCATTCTGGCCGAGCTTGGCGTGTTTCGCGTCTTCCAGCCACGGCTTGAGCCGCGCCAGCACCGCCTCGCGCCCGAGCTGGCGTGGCGCGCCGGCGTAGTGATGGCCGAGCGGCACGTAGGCGGCGCGGCCCGCCTCGACCGAGAACGAGAGGCCGACAAGTTCAGCCCTGAACGGATCGAGGCTGGTGGTTTCCGTGTCGATGCTGGAAAGCGACGCGCTTTCCAACATGAGTATCCACCGGGTCAACTGCTCTTCTGTCAATACGGTTTCATAAAGGCGGGAGCGAATTTGGGCCGGAGCGTCTGCATTTGCGGTGGCGGTATTCGGTGCAGCCGACGTTGCCGCATCCGCGGCGCCAAGCTCCCGCCTCCAGGACTTGAACCCGAAGCGGTCGAACAGCTCGGCGAGCCTGGCTGCATCGCGCGGCTGCGGCGTGAGGTCATGCACCTTCACCGGCAGCCCGACGTCGCACTTGATGGTGAGCAGCTCCCGCGCCTGCGGCAGCCAGTCGAGGGTCTTGCGCAGGTTCTCGCCCACCACCCCGCCGATCTCGGGCGCGTGCTTCATCACGTTGTCGAGCGTTTCGTACTGCGCGAGCCACTTCACCGCGGTTTTCGGCCCCACCTTGTCCACGCCCGGCACGTTGTCCACGCTGTCGCCGATCAGCGCCAGGTAGTCGATCATGCGCCCGGGCTTGACGCCAAACTTGTTCGCCACACCGGCTTCATCGAGAAGCTCACGCTCGCCGGTTTTTGGATTAGCATTCTCAATCGTAATGACAGAGTTCACCAACTGCGCAAGGTCCTTGTCTCCGCTGGCGATGATCACGCGCATGCCTTCGCGCTCGGCGTGCTTCGCCAGCGTGCCGATCACGTCGTCCGCTTCCACCCCTTCGACCTCGAGCAGCGGCCAGCCCAGCGCCGCGATGGCCTCCTTGAGCGGCGCGATCTGCGTGGCGAGATCGTCCGGCATCGGCGGGCGGTTGGCCTTGTACTCGGGATAGACTTCGTCGCGGAAGGTCTTGCCTTTTGCGTCGAATATGCAGGCGCTATAATCGGCCGGTGTCTCCTTGTGCAGCCGGCGCAGCATGTTGAGCACGCCGTAGATCGCGCCGGTCGGCTCGCCGTTCCGGTTGCGCAGGTCCGGCAGCGCGTGGAACGCGCGATAGAGATACGACGAACCGTCAACCAGCAGCAGCGTCTTCATTCCAAAGGCGGTGAAAGGTGAAACGTGAAAGGTCATTGCGCAGCGTTTCGCCTGGACCCTCACGTTTCACTTTTCACTTTTCACATTTCACGGGATTTACACATGGCCGAAAAAGACAAGCTAGTTAACGCCATTTCGCCCGAACTCGCGGAAAAAACCTGGTCCGCGCGCGAGTCGTGGCGGGTTTTCGGCATTATGTCAGAATTCGTCGAGGCGACGGAACGTCTGAGCGCGGTCCGTCCGGCGGTGAGCATCTTCGGCAGCGCCCGCACGCCGCCCGATCATCCCTACTACCTCCTCGCCGAGAAAATCTCCCGCCAGCTCTCCGACGCCGGCTTCTGCGTCATCTCCGGCGGCGGTCCCGGCATCATGGAGGCGGCGAACAAGGGCGCGTACTTCGGCCGCAGCCCGAGCGTGGGGCTCAACATCCAGCTGCCGCACGAGCAGCAGGGCAACCTCTACCAGGACATCAGCCAGACCTTCCGCCACTTTTTCGCGCGCAAGGTGATGTTCGTCAAATTCGCCACCGCGTGGGTGGTGCTGCCGGGCGGCTTCGGCACGCTGGATGAGCTGATGGAGGCGCTGACGCTGGTGCAGACCGGCAAGACGCGCAAGATGCCGATCATCCTGGTGCACGAGCCGTTCTGGCGCGGAATGCTCGACTGGTTCCGCCACACGCTGGTTACCGAAGGCATGATCGACCCGCAGGACATGGGGCTGATCCAGATCCACAACGAGCCGCAGGCGGTGGTGGACGCGATCTTCAACTACTACGAAAAACGCGGCTTCGAGCCCTCCGCCGCCGAGCGCGAAATACTGCTCAACCTCTAGGATCCGGGAGCCGGGATTCAGGATTCAGGGAAAACGCCCGAATGGACAGGGGTGGTTTCCTGCCGGTCCGAATCCCGAATCCTGAATCCCGAATCCTGCTTCAAAAAACGCGGGGAAAGCCGGATAATACGCGTTAAAGCGGACGCCGGAAGCGCCGCTTTAACTGCGCGCGTTGGATCGGACGGCGTGGCTGCCGTTCAACGCGCGACCACATAAGGGCTGACCGATGTCCATGCGCTCATTGACCGCCGCACTGCTGCTTTGCGCCGCGCTGCCGGTCGCGGCACAGCAATCCAAACCGCCTTTACTGCAGCCGGTACCGGAGCCCCCGCCGCCGCCGGCCGGCTTTGAGCTCGATCCCGCGCTCGAGCCGCAGGTCACCATACTCAAGCGCGGCACCGATACTGTCGAGGAGTACCGCCTCGGCGGCAAGCTCTACATGATCAAGGTCACGCCCGCGCACGGCGTGCCCTACTACATGATTGATCACCAGGGTGACGGGACTTTCGTCCGCCAGGACAATTTCAACAGCGGCATCCGGCCGCCGATGTGGGTGATTTATAGCTTCTAGCGGTCAGCTCTCAGCACTCAGCCTTGAGATCAAAGCATGGCGAAGTGGCGCCGTATTAAGCTGACAGCTGATAGCTGAAGGCTGACGGCTTTCAAATGTCCGTCTTCACCACCATCACACCGGAACAGCTCAGCGCCTGGCTCAAGAACTACTCCATCGGCCCCCTCCTCGCCCTCGAGGGTATTCCCGCCGGGATCGAGAACACCAACTACTTCGTCACCACCACGCAGGGCCGCTTCGTTCTCACCCTGTTCGAGAAGCTCGGGCCGCAGGAGCTGCCGTTTTACCTCAACCTGATGGCTCACCTGTCAAGCCATGGCGTGCCGTGCCCCAGGCCGGTCGCCAATCTCGACAGCCAGCTGCTCGGTAAGCTCAACGGCAAGCCGGCCGCCCTGGTAAGTTTCCTTCCGGGCAGGGACATCAGCGCGCCCTCGCTCGATCAATGCGCCCAGGTCGGCGCCATGCTCGCCCATATCCATCTCGCGGGCCGCTCCTACACCGGCAAGATGGACAACCCGCGCGGACCCAGGTGGTGGATAGCGGCCATGCCCGGGATCATTCCGTTCCTCGGCGCGGAGGACGTGGCGCTGCTCAAGGAGGAGGTGCGGTTCCAGTCGCTCCACCGCCTCCAGGACCTGCCGCGCGGGGCGATCCACGCCGATCTGTTCCGCGACAACGTGTTGTTCGAGAACAGGTGCATCTCGGGCGTGATCGATTTCTATTTCGCCTGCACCGACGTGCTGCTCTACGACGTGGCGATCACCGTCAACGACTGGTGCATGAGCGAAGGCGGCGTGCTCGACCAGGAGCGCACCGCGGCGCTGCTCGAGGCCTATCGCAAAGTCCGCCCGTACACCGCGATCGAGCGCGGGGCATGGCCGGTGATGCTGCGCGCCGGGGCGCTGCGGTTCTGGGTCTCGCGCCTCTATGACTTTTACCTGCCGCGCCCGGGCGAGCTCACCCACGCCAAGGACCCGAACCACTTCCGGGCTATTCTCGCGAGCCACATCGCGCGCGAGCACAGCCTGCCGCAGCTCGTGAGTTGAAACGCTATAATCGACCTATCGTGCACTGGACGGTTTTTCGCCAACGGTTCCTACACCGTGGCTGACAACAACCCGCCAAGCATGGAACCTCGCACCGTAACCGCTGGACAAGGCTGGGCCTGGATCATGGGGGGATTGCGCCTCTTCCTGCGCAGCCCCGTGATCTGGATCGTCCTGCTGCTGATCCTGTTCATCGCGACGAAAGTGGTGAATTTCATCCCGATCCTGGCGCTGGTTGCAGTACTGTTGATGCCGGTATTCCTCGCCGGCCTCATGGACGGCTGCAAGGCGCTCGAGGAGGGCCGGGAGCTCGAGATCGCCCACCTCATCAAGGGGTTCCAGAAGAACGCGGGACGGCTCGTCACGATCGGCGGCGTCTCCCTTGTCGGCAATCTGATCGTCCTCATGATCGTCGTTGCGATCGGCGGCGAAGCGATTTCAACCATGGCGAAGACGCTGTCCAAGGATCCGACGATCACGCCGCAGATCGCAGAACAGATGCAGGCGGCGACGATGACGGTCACCAAAGCGGCGCTCGTCGGCGCCACCGCATCGCTGCCGCTGTTGATGGCGTTGTGGTTTGCGCCGCTCTTGACCTACTTCCACGACGTCAAGCCGCTGGAGGCGTTGAAATCCAGCTTCATCGCCTGCCTGAAGAACGCCCTGCCGATGGTCGTCTACGGGCTCGTGATCCTCGTCGGGCTGATGGTGCTGGTGCCGATCGGCATCAGGCTCGGGCACTACGATTTGGGGCTGTGGCTGATGGCGCCGGCCATCGTGCCTTCGATCTACGCGAGCTACAAGGACATCTTCGTCGCGGGCGGCGCGCCTGCCGGCGCCAGTCCGCTGCTAAAGTAAGGTTCTGTGTTCGGCGTTTCTTGTCACGCCGGCGCGAGCCGGGCGTACTCCAGCATCAGCCATTTCAGTCCGCCGTTCCTGAAGTTGACCTGCACGCGCGCGTCCAGGCCGCGCCCCTCGGCGCTGACGATGACCCCGGCGCCGAACGTCGGGTGCACCACGCTCTGCCCGACCTTCCATGGAAGATCAGTCTGCGAGTCGCGGGTTGCGAGTCGCGAGTCGTCAGTTCTTGACCCGTGACCTGTGACTCGTGACCCGAGACTGCGGTTGATGCGACGCATCAACGGCTCGGGAATCTCCTGGAAGAAGCGCGAAGCGATCCCGTAGCGCGTCTGCCCGTGCAGCAGCCGGCTCTGCGCGAACGAGAGATAGAGACGGCGGCGCGCGCGGGTGAGGGCGACGTACATCAGCCGCCGCTCCTCTTCGACGCCGTCGGCCTCGGTCAGGCTGTTCTCGTGCGGAAACAGTCCTTCTTCCAGACCGCTCACGAACACGCTGTGAAACTCGAGCCCCTTCGCCGAGTGCACGGTCATGAGCTGCAATGCGTCGGCGCCCGCCTGCGCCTGGTGCTCGCCCGCCTCCAGCGCCGCGTGTGCCAGGAACGCCGTCAGCTCGTCGGGCTCGTCTATGCCCACCCCCTCGCCCGCCGGTTGCACGTCGCGCTCGGCGACGAAGGTCGCTGCGGCGTTGATCAATTCCGAGAGGTTTTCCAGGCGATCCACGCCCTCCTTCTCCGCCTGATAGTGGGCGCGTAATCCGCTCGCCTCGATCACGTGCTCGATGACTTCGGCGAGCGGCAGCCCCGCTGTGGCATCGCGCATCGCTTCGATGAGCTTGACGAAGGCGGAGATGCTCGCGCCCGTCTTGCCGCCTATGGTGTTGGCGCGCACCGCCGCCCACAGGCTCACGCTGCGCGACTGTGCCGCCTCCTGAAGCTGCTCGAGCGAGCGGTTGCCGATGCCGCGTGTGGGAAAGTTGATGACGCGCGTGAGCGCCCCGTCGTCGTCGGGGTTCGCAACCAGCCTGAGGTAGGCGAGCGCGTGCTTCACCTCCTGGCGCTCGAAGAAGCGCAGGCCCCCGTAGACCCGGTACGGCACGCCGGCGCTGAACAATGCGTGCTCCAGCACCCGCGACTGCGCGTTGGAGCGGTAGAGCACCGCGATGTCGTTGAGCGCCACGCCGTCCGCGCGCAGCGCCTGCGCCTCCTCGACGATGAACCCCGCCTCCTCGGCGTCGGTCGCCGCGTCGTATACCCGCAGCGGCTCGCCCTTCGCTTCCGCGGTCCACAGGTTCTTGCCGAGCCGCCGCACGTTGCGGCTGATGAGCGCGTTGGCGGCATCGAGGATGTGGCCGTGCGAACGATAGTTCTGCTCGAGCTTGATCACGCGCTCGATCGCGAAGTCGCGCTGCAGGTCGGCCATGTTGGCGGCGGAGGCGCCGCGGAAGGCGTAGATCGAGTTGTGCGTGACGATGCCGTTCGCGATGAAGTTGTGCGTAGGCTCCACGTTCAGGTCGAAAATGCGACGGCGGGCGCTCGGCAGCCGCCGCACGCTCTGCACCGCGTCGAAGCGACCGCTGTCGTCGACCATCACCATGCCGGGGCGCACCGCGCTCGCGCGCACGAAGGGCACCGATTGACTGTGCACGTGCGCTTTGAAGATGAACTCCCCGTTGACCGCGCGTTTCAGTCGGTGGGCGAACGCCATCGCCTTCCCGAAATCGGCGCGTACGGTCTCGACCTTCCAGCCACGCCAGCCGCGCTTCCCCCGACGCACGACGAAACCCGCGCGTTCGAGCGCCCGTTTCCCCGCCGCATCCGACCCCATCAGGAAAACCCTGTGCATGGGATGGCGTCCCCGGCGATCCGCGCAAAGGGTGACCGTGATATTACGCCGGTTGGAATTGCGCGACCGCGGCCGCAGGTGCGGCTCGTCGGGATCGAGGTCGAGGTCGCGCAGCAGTCGCTTTGCCGCCTTTTCCGTATCCAAGGAATCGAATACCCGGCGGATGTACTTCAGGTCGTGGACGAGCCCGTTCGTTCCCTTGCCCTTTCTGGGGACGAAGGGAATAGTCGGCAGCCCGTAGCGCAGGGAGAACAGTATTTCCTGCACGCGTGCTTCGTTCTCGCTCGAGTGGGCCGTCAGCACCCAGAGCCCGTCGGCATGCTCCTGCATGGAGCGCTGGCGGAAGCCGACGATCGGCCGCTTCTGGCCCTTCGTGTAAACCTGTGTAGTGCCGACCCGATAGCCCGCTTCGCGCTTCATCATCAGATAGGTGAAATACGTCTGCGGCGTCTGTCCAAGGACGTACCCAGCGAAGTGCGTGTGTTCGGGCGTGCTGACGAGCTTTCGCTCAGATCGCAAGCGGATCTCGACCAGACGCTCCGTCCGGGCTCGGGAGAACGCCGCGGTGACGGTTGCGGGGCGGAAATCACCCGGACCAAAAGCCGACACCACCTCGTCGCCGGGGCGCACACGTTCGATGCGGCGGGTCGTTCCGTCAGCCATCGTGACGCGCGTACCCTCGAGCAGGCACTGATCATCATCTCCCACGCAGAAGAGTTTCGCGCCGCCGGAAGCAAGGAGCTTCAGCCAGCGGTATTGCAGCCGGTTGGTGTCCTGAAATTCGTCAACCAGGATGTGACGGAAGCGGCTGCTGTAGTGCTCTCGCAGCGCCTGGCTGCGCGAGAGCAGTTCGTGCGAGCGCAGCAGCAGCTCGGCGAAGTCCACCACGCTTTCCCGCTGGCACTGCTCGTCGTACTCGGCGTAGATCTCCGCCATGCGCCGCGTGAATTCGTCCTGCGCCTCCACCTGCGGCGCGCGCAGTCCCTCCTCCTTGTTGGCGGTCACGAACCACTGTACCTGGCGCGGCGGGAAGCGCTCCTCGTCCACGTTGAGGTTCTTCAGCAACCGCTTGATGAGCGAGAGCTGGTCCTGCGTGTCCATGATCTGGAACAGCTGCGGCAGCCCCGCTTCACGGTGATGCGCTCTGAGCATGCGGTTGCACAGTCCGTGAAAGGTCCCGACCCACATGCCGCGGGTGTTGATCGGCAGCATCGCAGAAATGCGGGTGAGCATCTCCTTCGCCGCCTTGTTGGTGAAGGTGACGGCGACGAGCCCCAGCGGGCTCACCTGACCGGTCTGGATCAGCCAGGCGACGCGCGTGGTGAGCACGCGCGTCTTGCCGCTGCCGGCGCCGGCGAGGATCAGCGCCGGCTGGTGCGGCAGCGTGACCGCTTCGAGCTGCTGTTCGTTGAGTCCGGAAAGAAAAGCGGGAGACATGCGGCGTGCGCGATGAGTCACGCCGATTATAGAGCACGATGCGGTTATAATCGTGACTTTCCGCGCGACCGGTTATGCAGCAGAAATACAACCCGCACGTCATCGAACGCGAAGCCCAGAAACACTGGGAACAAAGCGGGGCGTTTCGCGCGGTGGAGTCGCCGGACCAGCCGAAGTACTACTGCCTGTCGATGTTTCCGTACCCCTCGGGGAAGCTGCACATGGGGCACGTGCGGAACTATACCCTAGGCGATGTAGTGACCCGTTACTACCGCATGAAGGGCTACAACGTGCTGCAGCCGATGGGCTGGGACGCGTTCGGGCTGCCCGCGGAGAACGCGGCGATGGCGAACGGGGTGCCGCCCGCGAAGTGGACCCACGACAACATCGCCACCATGAAGCAGCAGCTGGCCTCGCTCGGCTTCGCGATCGACTGGTCGCGCGAGCTCGCCACCTGCGAGCCCGACTACTACCGCTGGAACCAGTGGCTGTTCCTGCGCATGCTCGAGAAGGGCCTCGCCTACAAGAAAACCGGCGTGGTGAACTGGGATCCCGTGGACCAGACCGTGCTCGCCAACGAGCAGGTGATCGACGGCCGCGGCTGGCGCACCGGCGCGCCGGTGGAGAAGCGCGAAATTCCGATGTACTACATGGCGATCACGAGATACGCCGACGAGCTGCTCGCCGAGCTCGAGAAACTTCCCGGCTGGCCCGAGCGCGTGAAGACGATGCAGGCCAACTGGATAGGGAAAAGCTTCGGCGTGCGCTTTGCTTTTCCCTATGAACTGGATGGCAAAAATAAAAAGCTGTGGGTGTTTACCACCCGCGCCGACACCATCATGGGCATCACCTTCGCGGCAGTCGCGGCGGAGCACCCGCTCGCCGCGCGCGCGGCGCGCGACAACAGGGAGCTTCACGCCTTCGTCGAGGAGTGCAAGCGCGGCAGCGTGATGGAGGCCGATCTTGCGACGATGGAAAAGAAGGGCATGCCGACCGGGCTTCACGTCACGCACCCGCTCACCGGCAAGAAAGTGCCGCTGTGGGTCGGCAATTATGTGCTGATGGCCTACGGCGAAGGCGCGGTGATGGGCGTGCCGGGACACGACCAGCGCGACTTCGAGTTCACCACCCAGCACGGGCTTCCCATCAAGCCGGTGATCAAGCCCAAAGACGGCGCGCTCGAGCTGCCGCTCAAGGCGGCCTACGTCGAGTACGGCGTATGCATGAACTCCGGCAAGTACGACGGCCTCGATTACCAAGGCGCGGTGGACGCGATCGCCGCAGACCTCAAGGCCAAAGGCCTGGGCGAGAAGCAGGTGCTCTACCGGCTGCGCGACTGGGGCATCTCGCGCCAGCGCTACTGGGGCACGCCGATCCCGATCATCCACTGCGAGCGCTGCGGCGACGTGTCCGTGCCGGACGGCGAGCTGCCGGTCGTGCTGCCCGAGGACTGCGTGCCGGACGGGACGGGAAATCCGCTCAACAAACGCGAAGGGTTCCTGAAGTGCCAGTGTCCGAAGTGCGGAAAGCCGGCGCGGCGCGAAACCGACACCATGGACACCTTCGTGGATTCGTCCTGGTACTACATCCGCTACGCCTGCCCCGACAACGGGAGCGCGATGGTGGACGAGCGCGTGCGGTACTGGCTGCCGGTGGATCAGTACATCGGCGGCATCGAGCACGCCATCCTGCACCTGCTCTACTCGCGCTTCTGGACCAAGGTGATGCGCGACCTCGGTCTGGCGAAATTCGGCGAGCCGTTCGTGAACCTGCTCACGCAGGGCATGGTGCTGAATGAGATCTTCTTCCGCAAGGGTGATACCGGACGCATCACCTATTACAACCCGGCCGAGGTCGAAGTGAGGACGGATAACGGAGGCAACCGCAGCGCCGTCCTCAAGTCCGACGGCAAGCCCGTGGAGTCCGGCGGCATCGGCACCATGTCGAAGTCGAAGAACAACGGCGTGGACCCGCAGGAGCTGATCGACCACTACGGCGCCGACATCGCGCGCTTCTTCATGATCTTCCAATCGCCGCCCGAGATGACGCTGGCGTGGTCCAACGCCGGTGTGGAAGGCGCGGCGCGGTTCTTAAAACGGTTGTGGTCGTTCTTCTACGACTATCGCGCAGTCATCGAGGATTTTCCCGGTCTGGCGAAAAAGCTCGGGCCGGCTGTCGCGCAGTCGAATCCTCTCAAACTTATTTACCACTTTCCGGACGATTGGCGAACAATCGATCCGGGCCATGCTGCTATTCGCCGTGACGTCCATCTCATTCTTAAGCAAGCGATTTTCGATATGCAAAGGATGCAATTCAACACGGTCGCGTCCGCTGCAATGAAGATTCTTAACGCGATATACAGCCCCCTCGGATTCCAGGACCTTGCTCAGCCGCAGGAGCAGTCACAAGCATCTAGACAAGCGTTTTATCGACAGCAGTTTCTACATGAGTCGAGCAGTATTTTGCTCCGCGTATTAGCACCCATAACACCTCACATTACTCATCATCTGTGGCGCGAGTTAAAATTCGGCGAGAGCGTACTCACCGCGCCCTGGCCGGAGCCCGATCCCGCTGCGCTGATCGAGGACGAGATCGAGCTCGTGGTGCAGGTCAACGGCAAGAAACGGGGCGACGTGCGGGTGCCGCGCGATGCCGACAACAAGGCGATCGAGCAGATCGTGCTCGCCAACCCGACGGTGCAGAAATTCGTCAACGGCCAGCCGGTGAAGAAGGTGGTGGTCGTGCCCGGGAGACTTGTTAACGTAGTGGTATAAGATTACGCACCGGCGCAATGGAGCAAAGGATGAAGGCAGAAGGCAGAAGGCAGAAGGAAAAGGTCGCTGCGTTTTGGGTCATCCTTCATCCTTCATCCTTCATCCTTCTCGCGGCGAGCCTGCTGGTCGCCGCGTGCGGCTTCCAGCTCCGCGGCCAGACGGCGCTGCCCTTCAACACCCTGTACGTGCAGGCTGCGCCGACCTCGCCGTTCGCGATACAACTCAAGCGCGCGGTGCAGGCGGGCAGCGCCACCCGCATCGCCGACCGGCCCGAACAGGCAGAGGCCATCCTGCAGATCATGAGCGAGCTGCAGGAAAAGCAGATCCTCTCGCTCGGCGGCGGCGGGCGCGTGCGCGAGTTCCAGCTGCGCTACCGCGTTTCCTTCCGCCTGACTGACGGCAAGAACCGCGAGCACATCCCGGCGAGCGAGATCCTGCTCAAACGCGACTACTCCTTCAACGACGAGCAGGCGCTGTCCAAGGAATCGGAGGAGGCGCTGCTGTTCCGCGACATGCGCAACGACGCGGTGCAGCAGCTGGTGCGCCGGCTGCAGGCGACGAAACTTCAGTCATAAGCCGCCAAGACGCCAAGAGCGCCAAGAAAAACGGATTCTTAATGCGGATTTCCATCGAGCAGCTGCAGCAGCATCTCGCGCGCGAGCTCAATCCGCTCTACACCGTGTTCGGCGACGAGACCCTGCTCGCGCTTGAAGCCTCCGACCGCATCCGCGCCAAGGCCCGCACCGAGGGCTACACCGAGCGCGAAGTCCTCACCGCCGATTCCGGCTTCAAGTGGAACGAGCTCGCCTTCGCCGGAAGTTCCCGGTCGCTGTTCGCCGCGCGCAGGATCCTGGAACTGCGCATTCCCACCGGCAAGCCGGGGAGCGAGGGAGCCGAGGCGCTGCAGAGTTATTGCGAAGGGCTGCCGCAGGACACCGTCACGCTGATCACCCTGCCCGGCCTCGACTGGCGCGCGCAGAAGGCCGGCTGGTTCGAGGCGCTCGACCGCGCCGGCGTCGTGATCGAAGCGAAGCCCGTCGCGCGCAAGGCGCTCCCGGAATGGCTCGCCGGAAGGCTCAAGGCCCAGCACCACGAAACCGACCAAGAGACGCTGGAGTTCATCGCCGACCGCGTCGAAGGGAATCTCCTTGCGGCGCACCAGGAATTGCAAAAGCTCGCGCTGCTCTTCCCTGCGGGCAGGATCGCCTACGAGCAGGCGCGCGATGCGGTGCTTGACGTCGCGCGTTACGACGTGTTCAACCTCGGCGAAGCGCTGCTCGAAGGCGACGTGCTGCACGTCGCGCGCATGCTCGACGGCCTGCGCGGCGAAGGCGTCGCTCCGCCGCTCATGCTGTGGGCGATCGCCGAGGAAATCCGCGCCATCGGGCGCGTGCTCGACGGCATCGCCGCGGGCAGGACGCCGCCGCAGTTGTGGCGCGAGGCCAGGGTGTGGGGCGCTTCCCACCAGACGCTGATGCAGCAGAACTGCCGGCGCTTCACCAGGGAACAGGTCGAAGCCGCGCTCATGCACGCCGCAAAAGTGGACCGCATGGTGAAGGGCCTCATCCGCGGCGACGTGTGGGACGAATTGCTGCAGCTCAGCCTGCGATTCGCGAGCGGCGCGCCCGCCAAGCCCTTGCCGAAACGGGGTAAAATGCCCTCTGCCGCGCAGGCGGCGGAACGCGGCCAGCCGTCGCTTTTCTAGTCCGCCCGACGCGGCGGATATTCAATATGGACGTTGGAACCTATATGCACGGCATCGGCCGGCAGGCGCGCGAAGCTTCGCGCGTGATCGCCAAAGCCGATACCGAAACCAAGAACCGCGCGCTCACGGAAATGGCGCGCGCGATCGAGCGCGACGCCAAACGCCTGCTCGAGGCCAACGCGCGCGACCTCGAGCAGGCCAGGAAGCAGAAGCTCGACTCCGCGATGATCGACCGGCTGACGCTCACGCCCAAGGTGATCGAGGCGATGGCAGACGGTCTCAGGCAGATCGCGGCGTTGCCCGATCCGGTGGGCGAAGTGATCGGGCTCAAGCGCCGTCCTTCCGGCATCCAGGTCGGGCAGATGCGCGTGCCGCTGGGCGTGGTGGGCATCATCTACGAATCGCGCCCCAACGTGACGGCGGATGCCGCGGGGTTGTGCATCAAGTCCGGCAACGCCGCCATCCTGCGCGGCGGCTCGGAAGCGATCCACTCCAACCAGGCGATCGCCGCCTGCGTGCACGCGGGGCTCAGGGCCGCAGGCCTGCCCGAGAACGTGGTGCAGGTGATCGAGACCACCGACCGCGCCGCGGTGGGCGAACTGATCACCATGCAGGACTACGTGGACGTGATCGTGCCGCGCGGGGGCAAGGGCCTGATCGAACGGCTGATGCGCGAGTCGCGCATTCCCATGATCAAGCACCTGCACGGCGTATGCCACACCTACCTTGACGACAAGGCCGATCCTGACAAGGCGATCCGCATCGCCGACAACGCCAAGACCCAGCGCCTCGGCACCTGCAACACGATGGAGACGCTGCTGGTCGCGCGCGGCATCGCCAAACAGGTGCTGCCGCCGCTCTGCAAGATCTACCTCGAGAAGGGCATCGAACTGCGCGGCGACGACGAGGCACGCGGGATCGTGCCCCAGATGAAGCCCGCGACCGAGGAGGACTGGTACACCGAGTACCTCGACGCCATCCTCTCGGTGCGCGTGGTGAAGGACCTGGACGAGGCGATCGAGCACATCGCGAACTACGGCTCGCAGCACACGGATGCGATCGTGACCGAGGACAACGCGCGCGCGCAGCGTTTTCTGCGCGAGGTGGATTCCAGCTCGGTGATGGTGAACGCCTCCACCCGCTTCGCCGACGGCTACGAGTACGGGCTGGGCGCAGAGGTCGGCATTTCCACCGACAAGCTGCACGCGCGCGGGCCGGTGGGGCTCGAAGGCCTGACGTCGCTGAAGTATGTCGTCCTCGGCGACGGCCAGATAAGACAATAATTGAACCACAGAGACACAGAGGCACGGAGAACCCCGAGAGATCTTCAAAGAGAAAACATCAAGCACGAACACTGAATATCCGGGTTCAAGCTTGCTTTAATTTTCTGCTGGTTTTTCCTCTGTGTCTCTGTGTCTCTGTGGTTGATGCCTTGGATTTCTTATGAGCAGCGTCATCGAAGTCAAAGTCCCCGACATCGGCGATTTCAAGAACATCCCGGTGATCGAGGTGCTGGTCAAGCCGGGCGACACCGTCAACAAGGAGGACTCGCTCATCACGCTCGAGTCCGACAAGGCGACGATGGAGGTGCCCTCCCCCGCCGCCGGCGTGGTGAAGGAACTGAAGATCAGGGTCAGCGACAAGGTCTCCCAGGGCTCTTTGATCCTTACGCTCGAAGCGCGCGATGCCGCCGGCGCACCCGCGCCTGCCGCCAAAGCTCCGAGCGCGCCGCCTGTTTCCACGCCCGCCGCGCCGCCCGCTGCGGCGCCGACGCCGCCTCCCGTCGGTGTCAAAGGCGACATCCACGCCGAAGTGCTGGTGCTGGGCGCGGGTCCCGGCGGCTACACCGCGGCATTCCGCGCCGCCGATCTCGGAAAGCAAGTCGTGCTGGTCGAGCGCTATCCGACACTGGGTGGCGTGTGCTTGAACGTTGGCTGCATCCCGTCGAAGGCGCTGCTGCACATCGCCAAGGTCCTCAGCGAAGCGCAGGAAGTCGCGCACGCCGGCATCGAGTTCGGCAAACCCAGGATCAGTCTCGACCAGCTCCGCGCGTGGAAAGCGGGCGTGGTGGGCCGTTTGACCAAGGGCCTCGCCGGTCTCGCCAAGCAGCGCAAGGTGCAGGTGGTTCAGGGCAAAGGCCAGTTCGCCTCGCCGCATACTCTGCGCGTCGAGACCCCGGAAGGCGTGAAGACGGTCTCGTTTGACCACTGCATCATCGCCGCGGGCTCGAGCGTCGCGCGCATTCCCGGCTTCCCGTACGACGACAAGCGCATCATCGATTCCACCGGCGCGCTCGAGATTCCGGAAGTGCCGAAGCGTTTGCTCGTGATCGGCGGCGGCATCATCGGGCTGGAAATGGCGACGGTGTACGACGCGCTCGGCTCGAAGATCACCGTGGTCGAGCTCATGGACTCGCTCATCCCCGGCACCGACCAGGACGTGATCAGGCCGCTCGCCAAGCGCATCGAGAAGCGCTACGAGAAGATCCTGCTCAAAACCAGGGTCACGAAGATCGAAGCGCAGAAGGACGGGCTCAAAGTCACTTTCGAAGGCGACAATGCGCCCAAGCCGGACGTGTTCGACACCGTCCTGATGGCGGTCGGACGCCGCCCCAACGGGCGCGACATCAACGCGCAGGCGGCGGGCGTGAACGTCAACGAGCGCGGCTATATCCCGGTGGACAAGCAGCTGCGCACCAACGTGCCGCACATCTACGCGATCGGCGACATCTGCGGCGAGCCCATGCTCGCGCACAAGGCGACCCATGAGGGCAAGACCGCCGCGGAAGTGATCGCCGGACACAAGGCGTCCTTCGACGCGCGCACCATCCCCTCGGTCGCCTATACCGATCCGGAAGTGGCGTGGATGGGATTAACCGAGACGCAGTGCCAGGCTCAGGGTATAGAATATGAAAAAGCGGTGTTCCCGTGGGCGGCGAGCGGCCGCGCGCTCTCGATGGACCGTGACGAGGGCATGACCAAGCTTCTCTTCGACAAGAACACGCGCCGCCTGCTCGGTGCGGCGATGAGCGGCGTCAACGCCGGCGAGCTCGTCACCGAAACCGTGCTCGCGCTGGAGATGGGGGCGGACGCCGCCGACATTGGCCTCACCGTCCACCCGCATCCCACGCTGTCCGAGACCGTTTTCTTCGCCGCGGAAATCGCGGAAGGCAGCATCACCGACCTTTATATGCCGAAGCGGTAGTCACCATTTGGCCGGCGCCGCGGCAACCCGCCGCCGGCAATGTCAAGAAGGAGCCCCCCGCGATGTTGGAGTGGTTGAGCAATATCGGCAAGAAGGCCGACCACCCGATGTACAACGTCGCAGAGGCGCAGAAGCTGCTTGCCGACCTGCCCAAAGACAACGGCAAGGCGCTCGAGGAAATCTCCTCCTCGCTGGAGACGGTCACCGCGACCCCCGGTTTTCCCCTGGCCGACCGGATCGGGGTCATCAAGCTGCTCGACGAGACCGGGCAGAAGAGGGAATCCAACGCGCTGTCGGACTTCCTGAGGAGCACGGCGCTCAAAGAGTTCGAGCGGCTCCATCTGTGGCAGGTGCTGGTCGAGTTCTGGGAGCATCTCTCGTCCGCTTGCCGCCTCTGCCTGCAGGAGATCGCCCAGGCGGCCCGGCCGGGCGGCGCCACGCATCCGGAGTGCACGCTGCTCGTCGTGCGCGCGCTGCGCGCCCTTGCGAACGAAGCGAAAATCCTGCATCTCAGGTACCTGCCGGTGAGGGAGCGCATATGGCAGGAACTGGGCGAGCTCTACAGCATGAGCGAAAAAGAGCGAATCGCCGCGGAATTGCTGAAGGCCTACGCAACCGATCTCTTTCCCACCACTGCGCGCCAGGAATTCCTGCGCTCGCTCATGGTGGATGCGTCGATCCCCGAGTCCATGCAGACGAAAGAGATGGAGCTCTCGGCGCGCGTCATCGCGCGGCTCGCCTCGGGCTTCACACTCCACCCGAAGCCCGAGGAGGGATGCAACTTCTGTTTCGATCTCGCGCACCCGGCCCGCCCGATCCGCTGCTCGCCGGAGGTGCCGGCGACCGGCACCCTGCGTTACTTCGGGGCGGGTCGGGCCGTCGCCGCGATCCAGGAAATCATCGAACGGCATACCGCGAACCCCGGGGAGCCGGAAAAACGCTTCGGAGACGACTTCTCCATCCAGGAGAAGCTGGTCGTCCTCAAGCGCCTGCTGCTTTATTGGGGCGAGTCGCCGCCGCAGCGGCACGGGCCGCGCGTGAAGATCGACGCGAAGATGAAGATCTCGCACGGGTTCCAGGCCACGGCCGAGCTCGTGACCCGCATCGAGTTCAGCGGCATGGCGGAGATGACCGAGGACCAGCGCCTGAAGGTGAAGAAGCAGACCGGCATCGCGCTCCAGGCGCAGGAAGCCACGGCGGTGATCACCGAATGGGTGGAGCGCGACGGCAGCACGTGGGGAATGGGGGTGGACGTCCCGCGCCCGGACGAGCCCTGGGCGAAGATCGGAACGTTGTGCGTGTTCCAGGCGCCGGGGCACAAGTCGTGGTGGGTGGGCGCGATCCGGCGGATGTACCGCGACCAGCAGGACCGCGCGCACGCCGGCATCGAAATACTTTCCAAGAAGCCGCTGTCGGTGTACCTGCGCGGCATCGGCGAGGGCGCGCAGCGCGCCGAGAACTGGCAGACCTCCTCCGGCTCGTTCGAGTTCACCTTCGTGAACGCGCTGATCCTCAGCGAGAGCGCGACCTCCGCCACGCGCCGCGAGATTCTGATCGCACGCGAGCTGTTCAACCCCGGCATCCAGTACGAAGTCATGATGGGCGAGCAGACGCCGCACCTGCGGCTCGAGGAGCTGCTCGACCGCGGAGAGGACTACGACCGCGTGCGGGTGTCGTGGCTCAAGCGTTAGTGTCTGCGGTCACCCATTTCATCCGCCATTAGCGCCTCACCCCCGGCGTCTCGATCGGCAGACCCTGCGCCCGCCACGCGATGAAAAGTTCCAGGTCCAGCAGCTCCTGCGCGCCGTAGGGCGGCATCTCGGCGCGCACGCCGTAGTAGCAGCTGCGGATCCTCCGCTCGATCGATCCCACCGTCTGCCATTCCAGGCGATAGATAGGATAGGCGTTGCCGTGGCCCTGGCTGATGGTTTCGGCGAGCAGCTTCCTGCCCCGGCCGGGCCGCGCGCTGGAGTAAAGTGTGGATGCGGGCGGGAGGGCCCGGCCGGGAAGCGATTGCCGCGCTGGTTACACCGAAACTGGAGGAAAAAAATGACCCCCAAGCCAATGGTTTTTCCTCTGCCGTTTGTCGTGCTTGCGCTGAGCCTAGGCTGTGCAGCCGGCAGGACTCTCGCACAGACGGAGTACCCCAGCCGGCCGATCCGGTTCCTGGTCGGAGCGGTTCCGGGCGGCGCAACGGACATATTGGCCAGGGCCATCGGGCACAAGCTCGGCGAGAACCTGCGCCAGCAAGTCGTCATCGAGAATCGCCCGGGGGCCAACCAGATCATCGCGGCCGAGTTGACCGCGAAATCGCCACCCGACGGGCATACCCTCCTCATGGTCCCGTCGGGTTTCACCATCAACCCCGCGATCTACCGGAAACTGCCGTTCGACCCGATACGCGATTTTTCGGCGATCAGCCTGGTTGCGAATGTCCCGAACATTTTGGTGATACACCCCTCGTTACCGGCGAGGTCCGTGAAGAGTCTGATCGCCCTGGCTCGCGCAAGACCCGGGCAAATGACTTACGGTTCCTCCGGCACGGGGTCGCCCAGCCACTTGTCGGCCGAGCTGTTCAAGATGCTCACCAAGGCCGACTTCGTGCATGTGCCCTACAGGGGCTCGGGGCAGTCAATGATTGATTTGCTGGCCGGACATTTACAGTTGTCTTTTCCCTCCATTCCGGCTTCCATCCCGTACATCAAGTCCGGGAAGCTGGTAGCGTTGGGCGTTACCACCAGCAAACGTTCTTCCTCGCTGCCGGAAGTTCCGACCATCGACGAGTCCGGCGTCAAGGGGTACGAAGTCAGCGGCTGGTATGGCGTGCTCGGCCCGGCAAAAATTCCCAAACTCCTGGTCGCCAAGCTCAACGGCGAGATCAACCGGGTACTGCAAGCCCCGGAAATGCGCGACTCGCTGTTACGGCAGGGTGCTGATCCGCTGGGAAGCTCGCCGGAGGAATTTGCCGCGACCATCGCCGCCGACCTTGGCAAGTGGGCGAAGGTCGTATCTGCCGCAGGCATCAAGGTGGAACAATGACCGCGACGCTGCTGCCGGGCCCGGCTCCCGCGCGTCACGGCGCCTGCGCCGCTTTCATGCGCGCAAGGATCACCGCGGTGCGCTGGGCGAGGTACCGCGTCTCGCTCCCCGGCCCGTAGCGGCGCGGGCTCGGCACCATCGCGGCGAGCCGCGCCGCCTGCTCGGGCGTGAGGTTCGCTGCCGCGACGCCGAAGTGGTGGCGTGCCGCGGCCTCCGCTCCGAATACGCCGTCGCCCCACTCGATCACGTTGAGATAGATCTCGAGGATGCGGCGCTTGGTCAGGATGGTCTCGAGCATCATCGTGATCGCCGCCTCCTGCGCCTTGCGCCACCAGGCGCGCTCGCCGGAGAGGAAGAGATTCTTGGCCAGCTGCTGGGTGATGGTCGAGGCGCCGAAGACGATCTCCCCCTCTCTCACGTTCTTTTCGTAGGCCTGCTGGATCGCCTCCCAGTCGAAGCCCCTGTGGCTCAGGAACCTGGCGTCCTCGGCCACGACGACGGCCCGCTTGAGGTGGACGGAAATGCGCCGGTACGGGACCCACTGGTGCGCGAGCCGGGCTTGCGGGTCTTCCTCGCGCAGGATTTCGAGCCGCGCCGCCATGAACGCGGTGGTTTCCGGGTTGCGGTCCGCCCAGTACCAGATGTGCACCACGAACCAGAACTGGATGAGCACGAGCGTGATCAGCGCCAGCAGCGCGCCGTACCCGATCCAGCGCAGGAAGGTTCGCATGGCGAGTGAGCGGTAAGCGGTCAGCAGTGAGCGGCGAAATACTAAACGCGCTTTCGGGTGTCTCCGCTTACCGTTTACTGCTAACCGCTTACCCGCTTCTTGAGCATCGCGATCGCCGATCGCGTCTCCGGATACACGCCGCGCCAGATGAAGAACGATTCGGCGGCCTGCTCGACCAGCATCCCGAGCCCGTCGGAGACGCGGGCGCCACGCTCTTGCGCGAATTTCATGAACGGCGTGCGCTTGGCGTAAACCATGTCGTAGGCGAGCGCGCCGGGCGCAAACACGCTCTCCGGGATCGGCGGCATGGCATCCTCGAGCCCGGCCGAAGTGGCGTTGATCACGATGTCGAACTGCGCGCCGGCAAGCGCCTCGTACGAACGCGCGGTGATGCCCTGCAGCGCGTACTGCTGCAGCTTTTCGAAATGCCCGACCAGCGCGATCGCTTTCTCCAGCGTGCGGTTGGCCACCACGAGGCCCCCCGGCTGCTCGCGCAGCAGCGGCTCCATCACGCCGTAGCTCGCGCCCCCCGCCCCCATCAGCAGCACGCGTTTTCCCCGCACCGGGACGCGCAGGTTGCGCGTGAGGTCCCGCACGAGCCCGATGCCGTCGGTGTTGTGGCCGACGATCTCGCCGCCCTGCAACGCGAGCGTGTTGACGGCGCCCGCGGCCAGCGCAAAACCGTGGCGCGTGCCGGCGAGATGCCACGCTTCATGCTTGAAGGGGAGCGTCACGTTGAGGCCGTTGCCCCCTTCGTCGCGAAACTTGAGGATCGCGGCGCGGAAGCCGTCGCGGGGCGCGAGTATCCTGCCGTAGGAGATGTCCTGTCCGGTCACCCGCGCGAACTCGGCGTGGATCGCCGGCGACTGGCTATGCTCGACCGGGTTGCCGATCACGGCGTATTTATCGGGCATTTTTGTTTCAGGTCTAAGATCTAAAGTCTAAAGTTTCAGGTCAAGGTGGCAAACCTCAACTTTAAACTTGAAACCTTAGACTTGAAACAGGCGGTTATTCGGCAACGAACTGGTCCGAACGCGTGAATATCCACGTCCGGGTGATGCTGAGGATGTCGGTGTCCTTGGCGATGTCGGCGGAAAACGGCGCGAACGGCATCGCAAGATGAACGATGCGCAGCGCGGCCTCGTCGAGGACCCTGGTGCCTGAAGAGCGGTTGATTTCCACCTTCTCGAGCGAGCCGTCGGACTTGATCGACACGGTGACCACCAGGCTGCCGTAGATCCTCCGGTCGCGCGCGGCCTGCGGATAGTTGAGCTCGCCCACGCGCTCGATCTTGATGCGCCAGTCCTCTATGTAGCGCGCGAACCGGAACTCCTGGGCGCGCGCGCCGATGAAGCGGCGCCGCGGGCGCTGCTGGTAGCTGTCCCACTCGCGCGAGATCTGGGCTTCGAGCCGCGCGATCTCCAGGCTCCGGCTCATGATGTCGGCGGCGTTCGGGGCGACCGGCGACTGGGCCTGCGGCTGCGGTTGCTCGCTCGCCGTTTCGATCACCGCCTTCGACTTGGCCTGCGTCATGAGCTGTTTCGTATCGCGCTCGAGCTGCTCGACGCGCTTCTGCGCCATGGTGAGCTCGGCCGCCTGCTTGCTTTCGCGCGGCACCGGCAGCGGGCTCCTGGCGCGGCGCTTGGCGTCGGTGTTGCCGCCGCCGTCGAGATTGGCCTGCGCGAGCGCGTCGGCCTTCTTGGGGCGGGTGAGCGTCTTGGTGTTGACCAGCGTGACTTCGAGCGGCTGCTGGAGACCGGCGACCTTGGAGGGGTCCGGCATCTTGAAGCTGACACCTAAAATGACGATGGCGTGGACGATGACCGAGAAAGCGAGCGCGACCTGCATGCGCGCGTGCTTGCCGAGCACCGCGATGCGGCGGTCGAACGCCGCCATGCGCTGCTCGAGTTCGGCCACGCGCGCGTCGAGCTGCGCAACCGCGCCGCTCCACGGCGCGTGCCGCGCGTGCTTCGCCCGCCGCTTGAGCGGGACAACTTTCCTGTCCGGTAACAAGCCCATCGGTCCCATTGTAACGGAGGGCGGCTTTATTGCATAGAAAGTCTTTAAATAACTTGGATTTGATTAAAAACGTTAAAGTAAAGTCGCAGACTAGCTGCAGCGCGGCAGGCGCTAACCCGCGACCCCTGCCGCCTGGGCAGCGGGCACCAGCCGCTGCCGGAACTCACAGCGCAGGGTGAGGTCCAGCAGGTCGATGCCGGACACCGCGAGCTCGACCCGGGTGCCGGGGTCG
>JAHFRO010000027.1:24869-26291 GCA_023266245.1 Betaproteobacteria bacterium
CTAACCCGCGACCCCTGCCGCCTGGGCAGCGGGCACCAGCCGCTGCCGGAACTCACAGCGCAGGGTGAGGTCCAGCAGGTCGATGCCGGACACCGCGAGCTCGACCCGGGTGCCGGGGTCGAGCGCAGGCAGCGAGGGCACACGCGCCACCAGCGGCAGCTCCTCGAAGCGCGCCAGGCTCTCGCGGATCACGGTGGCGGGGACCGTGTGGATGTGTTCCTGGGTGAGCCAGCGCAGGCACCAGTAGCGCTCCATGGTGCGCTGGAACCCCCCGTAGGCGTCGTACGCCGCCTCGAAGTCGCGCATCGCCGCAAGCAGCGCCTCGTTGTCCCCCTGATAAGGCGGCGCCGCGCCGCGCGCTAGCGCCACGAGCTGGCGCTGGTTGACGAGGTCCACGTAGCGCCGCAGCGGCGAGCTCGCCCAGGCGTAGCTCTCCACGCGTAGCCCCTCGTGGCCCGATGGCACCGTGCTCATGTGCACTTTGCCGTTGCCCTGCACGCGGTAGATCGCGGGAGCGCCGCTTTCGGCGAGGCTGCGCCCCCAAGTGCTGTTCACGTGGATCATGAGCTCGGAGACGATCTTGTCGATCGGCGTGCCGCGCTGGCGGCGCACGATGCGCACGCGGTCGTTCTCGACGGTGAAGCTGTACTCCGGGCGCGGTTCCAACTCGGCTTCGTCCTTGCGCCGCGCCGTTTCCAGCGCAGCTGCAAACCGCCACAGCGTGACGAGCTGCTCGCCGTAGCGGTGCTCGACGCGGCCGGCGGCGAGCGCACCCTCGTTCAACACCTCCTCCAACGCATAGTGGCGCAGATTGGCGGCGATGGGCACACGCTCCACCCGCGTCGCCGGGGAGACGATGGCGAAATCCGGAGTGACCTCCAGATGGAGCGAGAGCGCGGGGCAGTCGCGGTTCTCCGCGAGCGTAAAGCGCTCGATCGCGGCTTCCGGCAGCATGGTGATCTTGGCGCCCGGGAAGTACACGCTGGACAGCCGCTCGCGCGCGAGCGCGTCCAGCGGCGATTCCGCGGGAATGCCGAGCGCGGGCGCGGCGATGTGGATGCCGATGCCCAGGTTGCCGTTCGGCAGCCGCGTGACCGAGAACGCGTCGTCGATCTCGGTGGTGGTGACGTCATCAATGCTGAACGCCTCGACCGCGGCGAGCGGCAGGTCCGCCGGCACCGCGGGTAGCGTCACCTCGGGGAAACGCGTGCCGCGCGGAAAATACTCGAACAAAAAGCGGTTGAGGTGATAGTCGTGCGACGAAGGCAGCGCGCCGCAGCGCTCGAGGAGCCTGGGCGGCGTAAGCCTGAGCTTTTCGCACGCCTCCTCCAGCGCCTTCCATTCGGTGCTCTGCTTGTCGGGCCGGTAGAGCAGCGGCGCCAGCAGCGGCGTGAATTCCTGCGGCAGCCTGAACTCCGTGAG
>JAHFRO010000093.1 GCA_023266245.1 Betaproteobacteria bacterium
CGATCGGGGGAGCGGTCGCCGGTGGCTACTGGTATTCACAGCGAGCGGCGAGTGGCGCGACTGCCGACGGCAAAAGCAAAGGTGGACGCGGCGCGGTGCTGTCGGTGAAAGCGGCGCGCGTGGTAGTGAAACCGATGCCGGTTCAGATCGAAGCCGTCGGCAACGTCGAGCCGGAACAGAGCGTGCAGTTGCGCGCGCAGGTGTCGGGCGTGCTGCAATCGATACTGTTCAAGGAGGGCGACCGGGTCAAGGCCGGGCAGCTCTTGTTCGAGATCGATCCCCGCACGTACCAGGCGCAATACAATCAGGCGCTCGCCGCGCTCGCGCGCGACAAGGCGCAACTCGAGAATGCGAGGGTGCAACAGGAACGTCTTGAGCCGCTGCTGAAGCGCGAATTCATCACGCGCCAGGAATACGATGTTGCCGTGACGTCAGCCAAGTCGCTTGAGGCGACCGTTGAGGCCGACCGCGCGGCAGTCGAACAAGCGCGTATTCAGCTCGAGTATGCTCGCATTAAAACGCCGATCTCCGGCCGCACCGGCACCTTGAGCGTCAAAGCCGGCAACCTGATCACGGCCTCGATCGGCGCCGGCGGCTCGACACTGGTGACGATCAACAGCATGGATCCGATCCTGGTGTCGTTCAGCATTCCGGAGCGTCAGCTCGAGGATATCAGGCGCTATCAGAACGAGAAGGAGATGCGGATCGAGATTCTGCCCGATCGCTACGGGCCGGCAGCGGCCGAAGGCAAGCTGGTCTTCATTGACAATACCGTGACATCACAGACCGGCACGGTTTTGCTCAAGACGCGCGTCGCAAACCAGGAAGAAATGCTGTGGCCGGGACAGTTCGTCAACGTGCGCATCGTCCTCAAGATCGAACCGGATGCGGTGGTGGTGCCCGAGGTCGCCGTTCAACCCGGCCAGCAAGGCAGTTTCGTCTATATGGTCGAAGACGGAAAAGCGAAGATCCAGCCCGTCAAGGTGTCGCGCCAGATCGGCGGCGAGGTGGTGATTGCAGAAGGAATCAAAGCCGGCGATATCGTGTTAACCGAGATACCACAGGCCATCGCACCGGGGGCTGCGGTGCAGATCGCCGATGCCGAGGGCCCGGGCAAGGCGCGTGACAGCACGGGCAAAGGAAAAGGCAATAAGTCGGAGAAGAGTGGGTCAAAGGACCAGAAGTAGCGAAATACTCGTCACGGACGGATAGACATGAACCTTTCCCGCATTTTCATTGAGCGGCCGGTCGCTACCTCGGTACTGGTGGTGGCGGTTGTCTTTTTCGGGATGATCGCGTTCCGCACCCTGCCGGTCAACGATCTGCCCAACGTCGATTTCCCGACCATCTCGGTCACCGCCAACCTGCGCGGCGCCAATCCGGAAGTCATGGCCTCGACGGTGGCCACCCCGCTCGAGCGGCAGTTCAGCCAGATCGCCGGCGTCGATACGATGAGCTCGAACAACACCAACGGCACCACGCGCATCACGCTGCAGTTCAGCCTGGAGCGCGACATAGATTCGGCGGCGCAGGACGTGCAGACGGCGATCTCGCAGGCCATGCGGTTCCTGCCGACAGATGTCGATCCGCCGTTTTTGCGCAAGGTGAATCCGGCCGATGCGCCGATCCTGTTCATCGCAGTCACGGCGCAGACGCTGCCGATGACGAAGCTGAACGAGTTCGCCGACAGCCATATCGCGCAACGGCTGTCCATGGTGAGCGGCGTGGCGCAGGTTTCGGTGTTCGGCGCCCAGAAGTACGCCGTGCGTGTCTATGTCAATCCGGAGTCGCTGGCGAAACGCGGCCTCGGGCTCGACAAGGTGGTGAGCGCAATCCAGAACGCGAACAGCAACCTGCCGTCCGGCGTGCTGCAGGGCGCCGCGCGCAATTACACGGTGAAGTCATCCGGCAAGCTGGAGCGCGCCAATAGTTTCAACGATCTCATCGTCGCCTATTCCAACGGGATGCCGGTACGGCTGTCCGACATCGGGCGTGCGGAGGACAGCGTAGAGAACGTCAAGAACGCGAGTTGGGTGAACGGCGAGCGGGCGATTTACTTCGCGGTTTTCCGCCAGCCGGGTTCGAACACGGTTGAAGTCGTGCGCAATATCCGCGCGTTGTTTCCCGAGATCGAGCGCGAGGCGCCGCCCGGAGTCAAGATGCACGTGATCAACGACCGCTCGGAATTCGTCGGCGCTTCGATTCGCGAGGTCAACTTCACGCTTGTGTTATCGATGATGCTCGTTGTGCTGGTGATCCTGGTGTTCCTGCGCAACGCGACTTCGACCCTGATCACTGCGCTCATCCTGCCGACATCGGTCATGGGCACGTTCGCCGTGATGTACTTGCTCGGATTCAGCCTCAACAACCTGTCATTGATGGCAATCATTCTCTCGGTGGGATTTGTGGTGGACGACGCGATCGTGGTGCTCGAGAACATCACGCGGCACATGGAAATGGGCAAGACGCGGATGCAGGCTGCGATCGAAGGCTCGCAGGAGATCGCCTTTACCGTTCTGTCCATGACGGTTTCGCTGGCCGCGGTGTTCCTGCCGATCCTGTTCATGGGCGGCATGCTTGGGCGTCTGTTCCGAGAATTCGCGGTGACCGTGGGTGCGGCGGTGCTCATTTCGGGTGCTATCGCGCTGTCACTGACTCCGATGCTATGCAGCCTGCTGTTGCGTCCCACCCATGAGCATGGTCGCGTCTACCAATCGTTGGAGCGCATGTTCAACGTGACGCGCGATGCCTACGGCTCGAGTCTGCGCTGGACCATGCGCCACCGTGGATTAATGCTGGCGGGATCTGCGATCGTCCTCGTGCTGATTTACGTGGTGTACAAGGCGGTCCCTCAGGGATTCATTCCGCGCCAGGATACCGGTGTGTTCTTCGGCAACACCCGCGCGCCCGAGGGAGTCACTTTCAGCGAGCTCGTCAGGCGCCAGAAATTGGTGGCAGACATCATTCAGAACAGCCCGAATGTAGAGGCGGTGCTTTCCACTGCCGGCCAGGGCGTCGGGGGAGTGGTCGGAGACAACGTCGGGCGCGTGGTGGTCCGGCTCAAGCCGCGCAACGAGCGCAAGCTCAATGCGGACGAGGTGATCCAGGAGCTGCGGCGCTCCTTCTCCGGGAGCCCCCAGGGACTGCGCGTTTTCATGAACAACCCGCCGGCGATCAACATTGGCGGCCTGATCAGCACCGCTGACTACCAGTTGGTGATCCAGGCGACGGAGTTGGAAACGCTGTATCGACCGGCGCAGGAACTGGAGATCCGGTTGCGCCAGCTAGGGCTCGTGACGGACATAGCCTCCAACCTTGAGTTGCGTAATCCCGAAATCCAGGTGGCTATCCTGCGTGACCGGGCGGCGGCGCTGGGTGTGAACCCGCAGCAACTCGAAACGGCGCTCTATAACGCCTACGGCGGGCGCCAGATCAGCACGCTCTACGGGGCGACCGACCAGTATTTCGTGATTCTCGAGCTCGATCCGCGTTTCCAGCGCAACATCGACGCGCTACGCTCGCTCTATGTTCAAAGCAACTCGGGGCAAATGGTCCCGGTCCATGCGGTGGCCGACATCAAGAGCGGAGTAGGCCCGGTATCGGTTTCCCATTACGGCCAGCTGCCTTCCGTTATCCTGTCATTCAATCTCGCGCCGGGTGCGTCCATCGGCCAGGCGGTGGCAAGCGTGCAGGAAGTGACGCGCGAGTTGCCAAGCGGAGTCACCGCCCTGTTCGTGGGCAGCGCGAAGGCTTTCGAAGACGCGTTCCGCACATTGCCCATCCTGTTGCTGATCACGATCCTCGTCATCTACATGATCCTCGCCATCCTCTACGAGCACTACGGCCACCCGGTAACGATACTGACGGCGCTGCCGTTTGCCGGATTTGGGGCGTTGCTGATGCTGCTCATCTTCAACATGGAGCTCAATATCTTCAGCTTCGTCGGTATCATCCTGCTGGTCGGGCTGGTGAAGAAGAACGGGATCATGATGGTAGATTTTGCCCTGCAGCTGCAGCGGGAGAAAGGACTGCCGCCGCAGGAGGCGATTGTGGAAGCTTCGTTGATCCGCTTTCGGCCGATCATGATGACGACGATGGCGGCGATTTGCGCCACGTTGCCGATCGCGCTGGGTTACGGGGCCGGCGCCGAAACGCGCAGACCGCTCGGGGTCGCGGTAGTGGGCGGCTTGCTGTTCTCGCAGTTCCTGACGCTCTACGTGACGCCGACGTTCTATGTCAGCATGGAACGGCTGATCGAGTTCTTCCGCAAGCGTAAAACAGTCACGGCAGCAGGATAAATGGCGCCCATCGCTGCCATCGCCGCTGGCCATTGCAGGTTTGGTTTGACGCTGTTGGCGTCACGTTGCTACAATGCGGAACTCATCTGACGCGGGGTGGAGCAGTCTGGCAGCTCGTCGGGCTCATAACCCGAAGGTCATAGGTTCAAATCCTATCCCCGCAACCAAATACACGATGCCCCGCGCGACCCGCGGGGCATTTTCGTTCCGGGGCGGCATGACTAGATCAATCGGACAAGGACGGAGTTAATACGATGACCGCTGCCAAGCGCGGCTATCCCGACCTCCACGAGCACCTGGAGGCGTTGAAGAAGCGGGGGCTACTCCTGACCGTCGATCGCTCTATCGACAAGGACGCGGAGTTGCACCCATTGGTGCGCTGGCAGTTCGTCGGCGGAATCGAGGAGCACGAGCGCAGGGCCTTTTTGTTCACCAACGTTGTTGACGGACGCGGCCGCAAGTATGCGTTCCCGGTCGTGGTCGGTGCGCTTGCCGCCAATCGCGCAATCTACGGCGTTGGCATGCGCGCGTCGGTCGAAGAAATACCGGCCAAGTGGGACCGTGCCATCGCCAATCCAATTCCGCCCCGGTTCGTCAAGCAGGCGGTCTGCCAGGAAGTCGTGATCGAAGGTGCCGCGCTCCAAGGCGAGGGCAATGGGCTCGACCGGCTGCCAATCCCGATCTCGACCCCGGGCTTCGACAGCGCGCCCACGCTCACCGCGACCAACGTGATCACGCGGGACCCGGAGACCGGCGTGCAGAACCATGGCACCTACCGCGCCGGGCTCAAGGCGCCGGATCGGCTGGTAATCCGCATGGCCACCCGCATCGGCGGCGCCGGCGGTTATCGCCATTACCTCAAGCACCAGAGCCGCGGCGACAAGACCATGCCGTGCGCGATCGTCCTCGGCTGCCCGCCTTTTGTCGCGTTCATGGGGCCGCAGAAGCTGCCGCTCGACGTCGACGAGATCGGGGTCGCTGGCGGGCTCGCGGGCGAGCCGATCAACGTGGTGCGCGGGCGCACGGTCGATCTGCTGATCCCGGCCGAGTCCGAGATCGTGATCGAGGGGTTCATCGATACCGAATACCTCGAACCCGAGGGGCCATTCGGCGAATCGCACGGCCACGTTGCACTCGAGGAGTTCAACATGCCGATGCGGGTCTCAGCGATCACTCATCGTAAGAACGCGATCGTTGCCTCTTACATCAGCCAGGTCACGCCGAGCGAGTCGAGCGCCATGAAGCGCGTCGCTTACGAGCCGTTGTTTGTCACGCACCTGCGCAACACGCTGGGCATCCGCGGGGTGAAGCGCGTCACGCTGCACGAGCGGATGACTGCGCTGCGGCGCCTCACGCTGATCACGGTGGAGAAGGGCACGCCGCGCACCGAGGTCTGGCGCGCGCTCTACGGCGCAACTTCCTTCAAGGCCGATTGCGGCAAGATCTGCATCGCGATCAACGATGACATCGATCCCGACAACTCGGACGCGATCTTCTGGGCGCTTGCCTTTCGCATGAACCCGGTCAAGGACCTGCAGGTGTTGCCGTACCGCAGTCCGGGCCACGGACCGGAGCGCGAGGACGAACTTGAACCACAGGATGACTCGACGCTGCTCATGGACGCCACGATGAAGGAGCAACTACCGCCGCTGGCGTTGCCGAAGCAGGAGTACATGGAGCGTGCCAAGGCGATTTGGGAGCAGCTCGGGCTGCCGAAGCTGCGCCCGCAATCGCCGTGGTTCAGCGACTCGCGCGGCGATTGGCTGCCGCAATGGGACGAGGCAGCCAGGCGCGCTGCGGAGGGCCGCTATCTCGAGAACGGCCGCATCAGCGAGAAGTTACGGCGCAAGGGCCTCAAGCCTGAGACCCGGTTCCGGCCGGATGATAGAGATCAGTGATTCAGTGATTGAGGGATTAAGAAAAATCACTGAATCACTTAGTTACCTAATCATTTTATCACTCATCAATCTGCCTTGATGCCGGCAGCCTTTACCACTTTCATCCATCTGGCGACTTCCGTTTTGATGATAGCGGCAAACTCCGCGGGGTAATTGCCCACGGGTTCGGAACCTTCCAAGGCCAATATGGCCTTCATCTCCGGCGTATGCACGATCTTGACCGCCTCGGCGCTGAGTCTGGTGATAATGGGTTGTGGCGTCTTTGCCGGCGCGAGCAGGCCGATCCATGATGCGTAAACGTAATCCGGTACGCCCGACTCCGCGACGGTAGGCACCTCAGGCGCAGCCGCCGAGCGCCGCGCGGTCGTTACCGCGAGCGCGCGCAATCTGCCGTTTTTTACAAACGGCAAAGCCGTTGATATGGTCGCGAAATTCACCTGGACTTCGCTGCCGAGCAACGCGTTCACCGCGAGCCCGCCGCCCTTGTACGGCACGTGCACCAGCTTGGTCCCCGTCATGTACATGAACATCTCCATCGACAGATGGGTGCCGGTGGCAATCCCGCTCGATCCGAAATTGAGTTGCCCCGGCCTGGCTTTTGCAAACGCGATCAGTTCCGTGACCGACTTTACCGGCAGCGAAGGTTGAACGACCAGGATGTTAGGCAAGGCGGAAAGCTGCGAGATCGGTGCGAGATCGCGAACCGGATCGAACGGCAGCTGGTATAAGCTGGGGCTCATAGTGACCGAAGCCGCCACCGCCAACAGCGTGTAACCGTCCGGCGCAGCCTTGGCCACCAGGTCGGTGCCGATGACGCTGCCTGCGCCCGGACGGTTGTCCACGACCACGGACTGGTTGAGCGCTGCGCCCAGCCGTTGCGCCAGCGGGCGCGCAACCAAGTCGGTAGACCCGCCCGCGCTCTGCGGCACTATCAGGCGTATGGGTTTGGTCGGGTAGGCATGTCCAGAGCTTGTCGAAGTGGTCTTCGCAGCGGCAGCGCCCGCACCAACGAACGACGCGGACATCAACGCGGCGAGCGCGCAGCCGACGGCCGCCTCGACCAAACTTCTCAGATGATAGACGGCGAGCCCCATGTGTCTGCGTCGGTAATCATTGGTGTCCATACCCACTTAATCGACACGCGCGCCCGATTGCTTGATGACTTTCGCCCACTTCACGATTTCGGCTTTGAGGTGGGCGGCGAATTGCTCGCGCGTGCTGCCGACCGGCACGCTGCCATCGTTTGTCAGGCGCTGCCTGATGTTCCCAGCTTGCATGATAGTCACGACGTGCGCGTTGAGCAGGTTCAGGATCTCCTCCGGCGTGCGTGCGGGCGCCAGCACTCCGTACCACTGGCTGGACTCATAATCGGGCAAGCCGGACTCCGCGATGGTGGGCAAATTCGGCTCGGCCGGCAGCCGGGTCGCGCTGGTGACGGCCAGAGCCCGCAGCCGGCCGGATTTGACGTGAGGCAAAGCCGCGATCGCCGGCTGGAATATGACCGATATTTCTCCGCCGAGCAGGCCGATCATCGCCGGTCCCGTGCCCCTGTAAGGGACGTGCACGATATCGACGTGCGCCATGGTCTTGAACAGCTCCGCGGCGAGATGCGGCGTGCTGCCGCTCCCCGCTGATCCGTACTGGAGTTGGCCGGGCTTGGCTTTCGCCAATGCAATCAGCTCGGCGACCGATTTTGCCGGCACCGAGAGATGCACCACCAAAACATTGGGTGCGAACGCGACGAGGCTGATCGGCGCGAAATCTTTGATCGGATCGAACGGCAGATTCCGGTACAGGCTCACGTTGGTGACGAGCCCGGCTCCGGTGAGCAAAAGCGTGTAACCGTCGTGCGGCGATTTGGCGGCGATCTCGGTGCCGATGTTGCCGTTCGCGCCGCCGCGGTTATCGATGACGATGGATTTTCCCAGGCTCGCCGACAGTGGTTGGCCGAGAATACGCGCCATGTCGTCGACGCCGCCTCCCGCGGGAAACGGCACGACCATGCGGATCGGGCCGCTGGGGTAGGTTTGCGCAAGCGCATGGCCGATCGCGCAGGCCAGCAGCGCCAGAGAACCGAGCCTACGGATGAAGCAGTGATGTGAAAGGCTCACGATTTTCTCCTCGTTCACCGCTAAACCCGGCACGTTCCCATGCCGCAGCCAGCGCGCGGGCCGCGAATTCCACGGCCATTTCACGCTTGTAGGCGACCGATCCGCGCACATCCGACATCGGCTGTGCGAGCGATCGCACGCTTTGCACAGCCTCGCGCAGCTTCTCAATGCTGAGATGCTGTCCGGCGAGCTGCTGCAGGTCGAGGATGATGGGCTTCCAGCTGACTGAGCCCACCACTACGCGCGCGCAGCTGCACTTGCCGTCGGGATCGAGGCTGACCATCGCGGCGGTATTCACGGTGGGGATTT
>JAHFRO010000277.1 GCA_023266245.1 Betaproteobacteria bacterium
GGTGATGGACGCGCTGAAGCCCGCGCTCGGCGCGTCGCTCGGCATCCCGAGCGATTTCGTGATGGTCTGGTTCGGCGCGCTGGTCGCGGTGACCCTGCAGACCGCGTTCCTGTCCCCGCCAGTGGCGATGTCGGCCTACTACCTCAAGCAGGTGGTGAAGGAATGGTCGCTCGCGACGATTTACAAGGGCATGTTCGAGTTCATGGTGCTGCAGTGCATTGCGATCGCGCTGGTCATCATCTTCCCGCAGATCGCCACCTATCTTCCTGAGCAGTTACGCGAAGAAATGCGCGCCGTCAAGACCGAGCAGGTGGACGACAGCATGCACCGGCTCGAGGAGGACCCGTTGAAGGCGACGCAGGAGAAACCGGACGAACCGGGCGAAGAGGAGAAGGCAGAAGGCAGAAGGTAGAAGGTAGAAGGTAGAAGGGGTAGAAGGTAGAAGGCGGAAGGCGGAAGATTCATCCGGCCCCGAGCTCCTTTCTGACGATGCGCGCGCCGGCGGCGAGCGCCTTGAGCTTGCCGAGCGCCACCGCGCGCGGCAGCGGCACCATGCCGCAGTTGGTGCACGGATAGAGCCTGTCGGGCGCGACGAACTCGAGCGCGGCGCGTATCGTCCGCGCGACCTCCTCCGGCGTCTCGATCCGTTCGGTTGCGACGTCTATCGCGCCGACCAGCACGTCCTTGCCTTTGAGCAGGCCGATCAGCTCGAGCGGCACTTTCGAGTTATGGCATTCGAGGGACACCTGGTCGATCTTCGAGCGCGCGATCACCGGAAACGTCTTCTCGTACTGGCGCCATTGCGGGCCGAGCGTTTTTTTCCAGTCGATGTTGGCCTGGATGCCGTAGCCATAGCAGATGTGCACCGCGGTCTTGCACTTGAGGCCGTCGGCTGCGCGCTC
The DNA here is from genome assembly GCA_023266245.1 of Betaproteobacteria bacterium. Taxonomy (GTDB): domain Bacteria; phylum Pseudomonadota; class Gammaproteobacteria; order Burkholderiales; family SG8-41; genus SG8-41. The sequence continues at coordinate 903 of JAHFRO010000277.1, forward strand.
GAGCGCCTCGATGCCCCAGCTCCTGACCTCGTCCATGTACACGTTGAACGCGGGCTCGTCGAACTGGATGACGTTGACGCCGAGCGCCTCGAGCTCACGCGCTTCCTGGTTCAGGATCCTGGCAAACTCCATCGCCAGCCGCGTGCGATCCTTGTAGTACGCGTCGTGCAAGGTGTCGACGATGGTCATCGGGCCCGGCAGCGTGTACTTGATTGGATGATCGGTCTCCGCGCGCAACAGGCACACGTCGTCCGAATGCACCGGGCGCGGGCGCGCGATCGGTCCCACGACCTGCGGCACCTTGGCTTCGTAGCGCTGGCGGATGCGCATGGTGACCAGATGCTCGAAATCAATGCCCTTCAGGTGCTCGAGATAGCCGGTCACGAAATGGCGTCGCGATTGCTCGCCATCGGTGATGATATCGATGCCGGCGCGTTCCTGATCGAGGATCGCAAGTCGCGTCGCATCGCGCTTGGCATCGGCGAGGCTCGTGCCCTCGAGCAGCCACGGCGCCCACAACTGCGTCGCCTGCGCGAGCCAGGCGGGCTTGGGCAGGCTTCCGGCGATCGTCGTTTGCAGCAGCGGCTTGCTCATGGACATTCCGGGGCAGGCGACAGTTTACGGATTTGCGCCCGAGCGCGCCACGGGACGCGCCGGCTCGCTGCACCACTCGCTCCACGAGCCGGGGTAGAGCCGGGAGCCGGTGAGGCCGGCGGTCTCCATCGCGAGCAGGTTGTGGCAGGCGCTGACGCCGGAGCCACAGTAGTGGACGACCTCGCCGGGCTGAACCGCTCCGAGCACGGCTGAAAACTCCTGCCGCAGCGCGGCTGCCGGCTTGAACCGGCCCTCGGCGTCCAGGTTGAGCCTGAAGAAGCGGTTCGCCGCGCCCGGTATGTGCCCCGCGACGGGGTCGAGCGTCTCGTTCTCGCCGCGGAACCGGTCCGGGCTGCGCGCATCGAGCAGCAACGGCCGCGCTCTGCCGAGCGCTGCCGTAACTGATGCGGCGTCGAGAGCAAGCTCTGGTCGATGCCGTGGAACGAACTTCCCGGGCCTTAGCTGTGGCAGCTCAGCCGTGATGGAATGCCCAGCCTTGATCCACGTGTCCCATCCGCCGTCGAGCACTGCGGCGGTCTCGTGTCCCGTCCAGCGCAGCATCCACCACAGCCGCGCGGCGTAGTAACCGCCGCTCGCGTCGTAGGCGACGACTTGCGCGTCGTTGCCAATGCCGAGGCTGCCCAGGCGCTGCGCGAACGGGTCCGGCTGGGGCAGGGGATGGCGCCCGTTCTTGCCGGTCTTCGGCGCCGACAGGTCCTCGTCGAGGTGCACGAAGCGTGCGCCGGGGATGTGTGCTTCACGGTAGGCGCGGCGCCCGGCCTCGGTGTCGGCGAGATCATGGCGGCAGTCGCAGATCACCCAGCTCGGATCGTCCAGATGCTCGGCGAGCGTCTCGACGGAGACGAGGGTACGGTGGTGTGACATCGAGAGTTCAGCCGTCAGCTATCAGCGGTCAGCCGTAAGCTTAATACAGCCGTGCGCTGAAAGCTGATCGCTGGATGCTGTACGCTCAGAGATGCGCCGGTTGTGCGTCGAGCAGGCCGGAGTCCAACAAGCGGACGTAATCCTCGGGGCGGTCAACGTCCCACAGCGTTTCAAGCTCGCGCCAGTGCCAGCCGAGCGCGCCGAGCCGGGCGCGGGTTTCCGCCATCACGTCCGCTCCTCCCCACGCGATGCCGTCGAACAGCCGCGCATCGGTTCGCGTCAGTCCAATCAGCGCGTAGCCGCCGTCCTCGCACGGGCCGAATACGGCGTCGGCTCCGTCGCGCAGCGTCCGCTCCGCCCGCCGCAGATAGCGCGCGGTGAGCGCGGGACAGTCGCTGCCGATCAGCAGCGCCCGCGGGTGGGAGGCGAGCGCAGCGGCGAAGGCAGCCAGCATGCGCGCGCCGAGGTCGCCCTCCGCCTGCGCCGCGACGGTGACGCCGTAGTGCCCCCCGCAGAAACGGAAGAAGGGGTCGTCGGCGTCCGGCGCGCAATGCAGCTCGATCGTGCCGAACGCCGCCGCGCGCGCCGTGGCGAGCGTGCGCTTGACGAGCCGGGCGTGCAGCGC
>JAHFRO010000278.1 GCA_023266245.1 Betaproteobacteria bacterium
CGCCGATCTTATCCCCGGGTTTCTGGTCCTTGTTGTGCAGGTAGAGCGGCTTGCCCTTATAGGCCCATTGCTTCGAGCCGTCGTCGCGCGCGATGACGGTGAAATCGCCACTCGCCGTGTTGTCGGCGGCCGCCTTGAGCGGCGTCCAGTTCACCGTGCACGGGGGGCCATTGCAGACGCTCTTGCCCGCCCCCGCCGGATCCTTGTCGAACGTATACAGCGTCATGCCCGCCGAATTCACCATTACACCTCCGGAGAACTTGACCGGGGCCGACGAACCCATCGTTGCGCAACCCGCTACTACCAGCATACCAACCACCGCTACCGCTGCAAATGCTTTGCCGCCAAACATGATATCTCTCCTTTCGGTTGACCGGGCCTCGCAGGGTAAACGCCCGGTGCCGCCGGTTTATTCCATCTTTGCTGGCCGATTCGCCCGTGCGCCAGCGCCGGATTCGAGACGCTACGCCACGTCCTTGTGCGCGCCGCCGCCGACGTAGGCGTCGTACATCTCTTGGTAGGCGTGCTCCAGATTTTTCACGAACCGCGGCGTGTCAAACAGCGCGCACGAATCACGGGTCTCCCGTAGTTTGCGCCGGAGGTCCTGCAGTGGGTCGGGATGCGTTGCCAACTCGAGGATCAGGCGCTCGTACTGCGCTAAAGAATTCGTCACCAACTGCGGCAGCCCGGCGCTCTTTAATATGCTGCCGGCGACGCGCGAGGCAAAGGTCTCGCCGGCACATGTGACCAAGGGGCAGCCCACCCACAACGCGTCGCTCGCCGTCGTGTGAGAGGTATAGGGAAAGGTGTCTATGGCAAGGTCTGCCAGACGATAGCGCGCGAGATGCTCCGCCAGGGGCTTGCGCGGCGCGTACACCAGCCTCTCGGGCGCGATTCCCTGGGCAGCCGCGGCCTGCCGCAGGTTTGCGGCCGCCCACCGATTCGTCTCCAGCAGCCACAGCACGCTGTCCGGCACCGCCTTGAGGAGCCGCATCCAGAGCTCGAACACGTCCGGCAATATCTTGTAGGTCTGGTTGAAGCAGCAGAACACGAATCCTCGTTCCGGTAAACCGCATTCCTCGCGACTGGGGACGTGATCGCTCACCTCGCGCCGGCGATCGTTGATCTGGTAGCAGTCCGGCAATCGGACGACCTTCTCCGTATAAAACGCCTCTGCACCGTCGGGAATAATGAAAGGGTCGGCGATGATGTAGTCGATGCAGTCCGTTCCCATCGTGCCGGGATAGCCCAGCCAGTTCACCTGAATTGGCGCGGGCCGCGGGGCCATGATCCGGGTCCGGGCGCCTACGGTGTAACCCTTGAGATCGACGAGAATGTCCACTGCGTCGCGGTATATTCTCTGCGCCGCTGCGAGGTGCGGTTCGCGTGCGATGTCGATGAAGCCGTCGCAGGCATTCCGAATACGAGCGCGGATCGCGCTGCCGTCGTCGGGCCCGTATGAGTACGCAACGATGTCGAACCGATTGCGGTCATGCAGTTCGAACAGTTCCGCGATCAGGTAAGCGGTCGCGTGTTTGTGGAAATCCCAGGACAGATAACCGACGCGCAGCCGATTGCGCCGCGGGCGGCCGGAGAAGTCGAAGCCGAGCCTCGAGCGCCCCGCGGAAAAGCCGGAAAGCTGCTTGGCTGACCACGCGGTTGCGAGCTTGAGCTGCTCTGCGACCGAAGTGGGCATCGACAAAGCGCTGAACGGCGAGACGGCGCCCTGCCCCCCGGGAATCGCCTCGCGGCGCACCTGCTCCCACCGCGCCTCGATGCCGTTCCAGTCACACACGTTCTGCCGCATATGCACGAGAGCGCCGAGCGCCTTGAAAAACCTCGGCTCAAGCGCAAGCGCCCGCTCATAACACTCGATCGCCTCATCGAGCCGTCCTTCCAGCTTGCGCGCCTCACCAAGGTCATACCACGCCGCGGCATGGCGCGAATCGAGCGCGATCGCTCGCCGGTAATGATCGGCCGCCTCCTCAAGCAGACCGCATTCCCGCAACACGTTGGCGAGCGTGACATGCGCGTCTGCCCGGCCGGGGGCGACCTCGAGCCCGCGCCGGTAGCGGTCCAGCGCCTCCGGCAAACGGCCCTCGCGCTCGAACAACATGCCGAGGTTGTGGTGCGCTTCGAAGTCAGCAGGATTCTGGCGCAGCGCCTGCTCGAACCGCTCGCGTGCTTCCTGAAACCGGCCTTGATCGGCCCGCACGTTGCCCAGATTGACACGGGCGTCCACGTTATCGCGATCGAGCGCAAGCGCCCGCTCAAGCTGTGCGGCCGCCTCCTCGAGCCGTCCTTCGCGCCGCAGCAGATTGCCGATGTTATTGAGCGCGGGGGTGTGGCGCGGATTCAAGGCGAGCGCCTGCCGGTAATGGGCCATGGCTTCCGGCAAGCGCTCCTGGTGCTCGCGCACGATCCCCAAATTGTTGTGGGCATCGGCGTGATCCGCGTCCAGTGCGAGCACCTTCTCATAGCACGCCGCCGCCTCTTCGAGCCGGCCCTGGCGCCTGAACAGCGTGCCGAGATTGTAGTGCGCGTCGATGTGGTCTGATTGCAGCGCCAGCACCTTGTTGAAACAGGCCAGCGCTTCTTCCGACTGTCCCTGCTCGGCCAGCACGTTGCCGAGATTGAGATGCACATCGGGATCGCCGGGTGTCATCTGCACTGCGGTTCGCAGGGCTGCTACAGCCTCTTGGAGCTTGTGCTGCGAGCCGAGAGCCAGTCCCAGCCGCATATAGAGCAGTCCGTGTGAGGCGCCGAGTTCCAGCGCCCGCCTGAATACGGTTTCTGCGTTCCCGTAGTCGCGCTCGGCGAGGTGGGCCACACCCAGGTTTTCCAACATGGTCGCATCGCGAGGGTTGCTTTCCAGCGCCCGGCCGATGAGGGACACCGCCTCGCGCGCATTGCCGCTCACCAGGCGCACCACGCCCAGCAGATGCAAAGCATCGGGATGGCGCGGCACTTCCTTGAGGATCTCGCCGCACAGCCG
>JAHFRO010000279.1 GCA_023266245.1 Betaproteobacteria bacterium
ACAACAGCGACGCGTCCGGATTTTTCTCAATCACTTAATTACTTAATCACCGAATCACTGATTGTCCAAGCACACGACATGACCCCTCAGCTTCCGCAGCACGGCCGCTACGATTATTCACCGCTCACCGAACGCAAGGATTACAGCTGGCCGGGCGAGATCGCCGACCACTGCTACACGCTCAGGCCCGGGATCGTTCCCGGGAGTTGAAACTGCCTCGAGCGCTTCAGCCTTTCTTGCCGTCCAGCCCCGCGAGCTTTCTGAAATTCGGTTCCGCGTGCGGCAGCGGCGGCAGCGACCAGGTGCCGGTGCCCACCGGCCGGATCTCGCGGTCGACCATGACTTCCACCAGGTATGGCCGGTTGGACTTGATCGCGATTTCGAGTACGCCTTCGAGATCGCCGGCACGGTTGACGCGCGCTGCTTCGACGCCGAATGAGCGCGCGAGCATGACGAAGTCCGGGCTGTAGAGTTCTCCGGTCTTGTCTTTCATGAAGCTCGTCGCCAGCTCCTGGCCGAACATGCCGAGCTGCATGTCGCGTATCGAGCAGTAGCCGTAGTTGTTCCAGACCACCCACACCGCGGGGATGTCGTACTCGATCGCGGTGGCGAGGATGTGCGGCGTCATCAGGAATGCGCCGTCGCCAACGACCGCGATCGCCGGGCTCTCGGGTTGGGCGAGCTTGGCACCGAGAATTCCGCAGGTAGCAAAACCCATCGAGGCAAAGCCCCACGATTGCAGCAGATGACGCGGCCGCCGCGCCTTCCACAGCTGCACCACCCAGTTGTGATGAACGCCGACGTCGGTCGCGAAAAGGGCATTTTCGGGAACCACGCGCGACAGCCCTTTCATTAGGCGCTCGGGGCGCAGCGGGACCTGCTCGCTGCCGGCAAAGGGCGCTTGATATTTGTCCCAGAGCGCGCGGCACTCACGCAACTTTGCCACCCAATCGTCGAAAGTCTTGGGCGTGGATTTGAGTTTTTCCTGCGCGCGCCGCACCAACACTTCGAGGCTCGCGTGGATGTCGCCCAGTATGCCGAGGTGCGCGGGGTAGTTGCGCCCGATTTCCGATGGATCGTTGTCGATCTGGATCAGTTTGGTCGGCGGGATCGTGAGCGTATAGCCGCTGATCCACGCGCTGGTCGAGCGGTCGTCGAAGCTGCAGCCGAGAGCGAGAATGACATCGGCATTGCTGGAGGCTTCGTTGGCAGCATAGGGGCCGTTTCTGCCGATCGCGCCGAACGCGAGTTCGTGCGTTTCGGCTAGCGTGCCTTTGCCGTTCGGGCTGGTAACCACCGGGATTCGCACGAGCTTGATGAACTCGAGCAGCACTTCTGTCGCTTCGCCGATCAGGCCGCCCTGTCCGACCAGTATCACCGGGCGACGCGCGCCGAGCAGCAGGTCAAGCGCCTGCTCGAGCGCGTGCAGATCGCCGGGGGAACGCTGTTTCACCAACGGATCGGGATCGGGAATCTCGACTTCGGCTGTTTCCTGGAACACGTTGAGCGGCACATCGAGGTTCACCGGTCCCGGCCGGCCGGTGCGCAGCAGACCGAACGCCTGTTTGATCGCCAGCGGCAGCATTTCGACGCGCGTCGGCTGGAAGCTCTTCTTGACCAACGGGCGGATCACTGACGGAAAATCGCCCTGGAAGTAGCGGCCGGTTTCCTGGAACGGCATGCGGTTGAACTGAGTGGTGGGCACGTTGCCGGTGATCGCGAGAAATGCCGATGAATCCATCATCGCTCCGGCGAGCGCAACCGGCAGGTTGCACGACCCGGGCCCGCACGACGTGTAAGTCGCGACCGGCTCGTGGCGGACCTTGTAGTAGGCGTCGGCCATGTAACCCGCGGCCTGCTCGTGGTGCACCGAGATCGTCTTGATGCGGTCGGCGGCATTGCACGCCGCGTCGAGAAAGCCGATGTTGCCGTGCCCGCACACACCGAACAGGTACGGCACTTTCTCCTTGATCAGGTACTCGACCATGATCTCGGCGCCCTTGTACGTTTTGGGTTTCGCGCCTCCGCTTTTGGCCGCGGGCTCGGTGACGACAGGATTGGGTGTATCCATGATGGATCTCCTTGCGAGACTATGCGACTCTCGTGCCTGGTCGGATTCTAGGTTGCGCTCCCGCGCTTATCAAGCGGATAGCGCTCGGGTTAATCGGCAGGATGTTCCACCTAACTTAATGTTTCACAAGAAAATTCCTGAGCCTGCCTCCGAACTTGGCGGGGCTGTCCGCAGCGCCGATCATGGCAGCTGAACGCGGGTTGAGGAGATAACGCAAGATAGCGGTGGCGGCGGCTATGCCGGGTGATTATAATCGCGGTTTTTTTTCGTAATGCTAGCGAAAACGGGCGCTGGTCGCAGAAACGATGCAACGACCCAGGTTAAGCCGCTCAATTATTTGACGATAATGGAAGAATGCCCCATAATTTCAAGTTTCGTTCGGAGGGGTTCCCGAGCGGTCAAAGGGATCAGACTGTAAATCTGACGGCTCTGCCTTCGAAGGTTCGAATCCTTCCCCCTCCACCAGTACAAAGTGGTGGTAAGCGGGGAAGTTGAGTCTCTATCAGAGTCGCGGGTGTAGCTCAATGGTAGAGCAGAAGCCTTCCAAGCTTATGACGAGGGTTCGATTCCCTTCACCCGCTCCAAATCAGGAATGAAGCCGGGTGGCTTCATTCCTGATTGTGCGTGGCGAGAGGGTTAGGAACCCTCCGGTTCGACCTTAGCCGGGGCAGAACGAGCAGGCGGAAGTTTCGCCCATGTAGCTCAGTGGTAGAGCACTCCCTTGGTAAGGGAGAGGTCGCGTGTTCAATCCACGCCATGGGCACCAGACAGTGAAGAGGACGACGAGGAAATAGCGATATGGCTAAAGCCAAATTTGAGCGCACCAAGCCGCACGTGAACGTGGGGACCATCGGGCACGTGGACCATGGCAAGACGACGCTGACGGCGGCGATGACGATGATTTTGGCCAAGAAGTAT
>JAHFRO010000280.1 GCA_023266245.1 Betaproteobacteria bacterium
CGACCTATGCGCGGCCGGCGAGGTACTTTCCGGACTGGGAGATCGCGAATTTCTACACGCAGGACCACCCCTCGAAGGGTGGCACGAAGCCTGCGGCGCGTTGCGCGGTGCGATTGTAGGGACAATCCTGCGCGTTGGACTCGCCAGCGAGTTCCGCGATGCGGAAACCCTCGCGGCGCAGGACGCCGTGCACCTCGCCCCGGCACATGATCGCAACGCGCTCGGCACCTTCGCCGCACCGATCTGTGGGCGTACCCCGGTGTTCGTTGTCGAGAACCGCACGGCGGGCACGCGCGCGTACGCGGCTATCAACGAGGGACGCGGTAAGGCGCTTCGCTACGGGTCTACTGACGCGGAGACGCTTTCCCGGGTCGCATGGCTGGAAACCGGGTTCGCGCAGGTGCTGAAACGCGCGATCCGGAGTACCGGAGGAATTGACCTTTTCGACATCATCGCGCAGGCGCTGCATATGGGCGACGACGGCCACAGCCGCCAGAAGGCCGCCTCGGCCCTGTTCCTCAACGCGATCGCTCCCGCGGTCGCGGAGGGCGGCTTTCCGCGCGAGGAGACCGTGCGAGTGCTGCGGTTCCTAGCTCAGAACGACTTTTTCTTTCTGCCACTCGCGATGGCGGCCGCAAAGTCCGCGATGGTCGCTGCCGAAGGAATTCGAGGCTCGACGATCGTTACCGCAATGGCCTTCAATGGAGTGCGGTGCGGGATTAGGGTCAGTGGGACCGGGACGCGTTGGTGGACAGCCCCGGTGCCGGCGCTCCACGGCCAATATTTCCAAGGCTATGGCCCCGCAGACGCGGGCCCGCTCATCGGGGACAGCCAGATTACCGAAACGATGGGACTGGGGGCGTTTGCAATGGCGGGCGCGCCCGCGCTCGCACGCTACGTTGGCGGCACGATCGACGACGCAGCGCGCTTTACCATAGAGATGTACCGAATCTCAGCGGGCGAGCACCCTCGTTTTACGATTCCCACGCTCAGCTTCCGCGGCACGCCGCTGGGAATCGACGTGCGGCGCGTGGTGGAGAGCGGTGTCGAGCCGGTTTTCAACACGGGAATCGCGCATCATTCCGCCGGGGTCGGGCAGATCGGGGCTGGTTATGGGCGTGCTCCAGTTGCGGCATTCCGAAGCGCGCTCGACGCAATACGGCGCGAGACGCCCGGCTGAGGGGGTGTTTCATCCGGAGTCGCGCGCACGGCCCGACACGCGACACGATGTGGATTGAATCGCCTATCGTGCGAGCCTGGAACAGGATACAATCGAAAAATTGGAGCAGCAGTCCGAACCGGCGAAAGAACTCAAAGAGGGTGATGCGTCTGAGCCGAAGGCGGAGAAAACAAAGTGACACGCAGGGTGATCGGCGCGGAGTATGTGAACATCAAAGGACTTGACGGGAGACGGCGATGCGAAACCGATCATTCAGCCTGACAGTTACCGCCATGGCAGCAGGTTTCTTCCTCGGAGCGACCGCGGTGAGTGCACAGCAGCCGCCGGCGTCGGGGGCGCCGGCCGCGGCCGGGATACGAACGCTCAAGATTCAGTCAAGCTGGCCGGCTTCGCTGACGCTGCAGGATCATCTGCGATACTTTGCCGAACGCGTGGAAAAGCTTTCCGGCGGAACGCTGAAGATCGAAGCGCTCGCCGCGGGACAGGTCGTGCCGCCGTTCGAGGTGCTCGACGCCACCCACAAGAAAGTGATCGACGGGTACCACTCGATTGCCTATTACTGGGTTGGCAAGAACAAGGCCGCGGCGTTGTTTGCCGGGCCGCCCGGGGGTCCGTTCGGCATGGATCACGACGACTACATGGGGTGGCTCTATGAAGGCGGCGGGCTGGAAATGTGGCACGACTTTTACCAGAACACGCTGAAGCTCAAGGTGATCGCCTTCCCGGCGCACCCGTCGAGCCCGCAGGCGCTCGGCTGGTTCAAGAAGCCGATCAAATCGGTGGCCGATTTCAAGGGCTTGAAGTGCCGGCAGACGGGGCTGAACGCCGAGATGTACGCCAAGCTGGGCCAGGCCGTGGTCAATCTTGCCGCCGGTGAGATCGTGCCGGCCGCGCAGCGCGGCGTGATCGACTGCGCCGAGTGGGTGGGCGGGGTCGAGGACCTGCGCCTCGGACTGCACCAGGTGTTCAAGTACCACTACACGCCCGGCATGCACGAAAACAACTCGATCGGCGAGGTAGGGCTCAATCTCGACGTCTGGAACAGCCTCACCCCTCTGCAACAGGAAATCATCCGCTCCGCCGTCAAGGACACGTTCTTGTCGTGGAGCATCAGGTGGCAGAAGCAGAACGCCGATGCGATCAAGGAGATGCTCGAGAAACACGGAGTAAAGATACTGCGCACGCCGACGGATATCGTGATCGCTTCGCTCAAGGCATGGGACGAAATCGCGGCCGAAGAGATGGCGAAAAACCCGGTGTTCAAGAAGGTCTACGACTCGCAGCGTGAATACGCGTCCAAGGTCGTGCCGGCGAAGCGCTTCATGTTCCCGCCCTACTCGTTCGCGGCCAACTACTACTGGCCCGAGGCGAAACCAGCGGCGAAGGGTGAAAGCAAGAAAAAGTAGCGCACGCTGACGCGGCGAGAGGCGCGGGGGCGGATTTCCGCCCCCGCTTGTTGTTTAGGACTTCGCCAATCCGGCGCGAGCCTGACAGCCGGGAGGCGGATTTGACATCATTGGAGGGGATACGGCATGCCTGAACCGGTGCCGCTTCACATCCGGATCGTCCGCGTGATCGACAAGTTCACCGACACCACCGGAACCTGGGTCGCGTGGCTCAACGTACCGCTGGTAGTCGTGGTCAGCTACGAGGTGATCTCGCGCTACGCGTTCAACGCCCCCACGAGCTGGGTGTTCGACGTCACCTACATGCTCTACGGCACCATCTTCATGCTCGGCGCGGCCTACGCGCTGCACAAGGGCGCGCACATCCGCACCGACTTCTTCTTCGAGAAATGGTCCATCCGC
>JAHFRO010000281.1 GCA_023266245.1 Betaproteobacteria bacterium
TGTTAATCGGCTTTCATGCCGCTTTCTTTGACTACCTTCGACCAACGTGCGAGTTCCGCCTTGATATAGGCGCCGAACTGCGCTGGAGAGCTTGCGATGACGTCCGCACCTTCCCTGGTAAAACGTTCGGTCAGGTCTGGCGCATGCATCGCCTTTACGATGTGTTCATGGAGAGCGGAGACAATATTGGCGGGCGTCGATGCGGGAGCCAATATGCCGACCCAGCTGGAGAATTCGTAGCCCGGCACACCCGCTTCAGCAACCGTTGGGAGGTCTGGCAGTACTGTGGAGCGCGTACTGCTGGTAATGGCCAAGGCGCGCACCTTGCCGGCGTTGATTTGCGGCAGCACCGCGACCAGCGCGAGAAAGCTCAAGTCGCATTCGCCGCCTAGTATGGCGGTCAGCGCCGGCCCGCCGCCCTTGTACGGCACGTGAACGATATTGGTGCCGCTCATGTTTTTGAACAGCTCGGCGGCAACGTGCAAATTGGTGCCGTTACCGGCCGAAGAGTATTTGAGCAGTCCGGGTTTTACCCTGGCAAGCGCGATCAACTCTCTGACCGACTTCGCCGGTACCGATGGATGCACGACGATCGCATACGGCGCGCCGGCAACCAGCGATACCGGCGCGAAATCTTTCTCGACATCAAACGGCAGTTTCGCAAACATGCTGGGGTTCACCACGAGCGGCAGCGAATTGCTGAGCAGCGTGTAGCCATCGCCAGGCGCCCGCGCGACCATCTCGGTGCCGATGTTGGTGGAGGCCCCCGGCCGATTGTCGATCACCACGCTCTGTCCCATGACTTCAGTCATCTTCTGTCCGAGCAGCCGCACTACCACATCGACAATACCGCCCGGCGGGACCGGCACGATAATCCGGACCGGGCGGTTCGGAAAATTCTTCACCTGAGCGCACGTCGTGGCGCTTGTGATAGCGCACGCGGCGGCGATACAGAAATAAGCGAATCGGAGCATCATGCGCTCGTTTCCATGGAAGCGTATCCGTGCCGCCTCACCCGCTGGTTCTGCATCTCGCATCCCCGCCGGCTACTTCCGTCCGAGAATGAACTCCGCAATATCCAGCCGCGTCGCGATCCAGATGTTACGGGTACTGGCCGCGGTCTCAATGATTTTCTCGTAATAATATGCACCGTGCGGACGGCCGAAGATATGGGCATGTGAGGTCACGTCGATCATGACCGGGCCTTCGCGCCGGTCGGCGATTCTTGTCAGGTGCTCTTCGAACGTCTCGAGCATCATGCGCGGCGGATCGCCGTACTTCATCGACGGCATATCGTTGACATCGGTCGAGAGCGGAATGGCCACGATTTTGCGTTCGCCGAACGTCTGCACGTACGGTAAGTCGTCGTCGAACACGTCGCCGTACCACGCATAGCCGGCCTCCGCAAGCAGCCGCGCGGTGTTGGCGCTCGGGGTGCCGCGCGGGCTGAGCCAGCCCTTGATGCGCTTGCCCGAGACTTCTTCGAGCAGGGCCGTGCAGCGCTGAATGTTCTTGCGCTCTTCGTCCTCCGCCATCAGCGCCGGGATCACATCCATCGCATACGAGTGCGACAGTATTTCGTGTCCCGCATCTCCGACGGCCTTGACAGCTTCCGGCGTGCGTTCGGCGAGTACCGCGCTCACCATCACGCTCGCCTTCGTGCGGTGGCGCGCGAACGCATCGAGCAAGCGATAGATGCCGCGCTTCGCGCCGTAGGCCGCCCACGATATCGCCATGTTGTCGAGCACACCGGGCGGCAGCGGGTTGCCCATCGGGCTGATGCCCGGCGCCTTCCCGTCCGACCACGCTTCCAGACACACGTTGAAAACGACGGCGATGCGCTTGTTGCCGGGCCACAGCCAATTCACTTGCGTCATGGGTTTCCCCGCGCTTGAAGCCGCCTGCTATTCGATCCTGAGCCCGATCGCCTTCACCACCTTGGCGTACTTGTCGGTCTCGCTTTTGAGATACGCGCCCGCTTGCTCCGGCGTGGACCCGGCGGGCTCGACGCCCATCGCGGCGTAGCGCTCGCGCACGTCGGCGGCGCCGAGCACTTTCACCGCTTCGCGGTTCAGCCGCGCCACGATATCCTTCGGCGTCGCGGCGGGGACGAGCAGCATGCCCCACAGTATGTGTTCGTAGCCGGGAACGCCGGCCTCCGCGATCGTGGGCACTTCGGGCAGGGTCGTCGCGCGCTTCGCGCCCGTCACCCCCAGCGGCCTCACTCTCCCGGCCTTGATGAACGGCAACGCCACCGGCAGGCCGGCGAAGTACATCGCGACCTGCCCGGTAATCAAATCGTTCAGCGCAAACGGCCCGCCCTTGTAGGTCACGTGCACCATCTTGAGCCCGGTCATGTAGGAGAAGAGCTCCGCCGCCAGATGGTCGGAATTGCCGTGGCCGGTGGAGGCGAAATTCAGCGCTCCCGGACGCGCCCGCGTGAACGCGATCAGTTCCTTCACGTTTCTCGGCGGGAGCGAGGGATGCGTCACCAGGATGTGCGGGGTCGCGCTCACCTGCGACACCGGCGCGAAATCGCGCAGCGCGTTGAAGTTGAGCTTGACGTAGGCGGTCGCGCCGGTCGCGATCCCGGCGTTGGCGAGCAGCACCATATAGCCGTCGGGAGGCGCCTTCGCGACCAGCTCCGCTGCGATATTCGCCCCCGCGCCCGGCCGGTTGTCCACCAGCACCTGTTGGCCGAGGCCGTCGCCCATTTTCACCGCGAGCACGCGTCCAATGAGATCGGTGGTGCTGCCAGCGGAAAAGCCGACCACCATACGCACCGGCTTCGCCGGGTAGCCTTGAGTCCAGCCTGGCGTCACACACAGGGCGCAGGCTTCAAACATGATGATTCGTGCGGCGTTCTTCACCATTACTCCCCCCTTGCTGTTCTTGGATAGCGTGAACAGCGGCGAGACTAGCAAACCGTCGGCCGTTTTCAGCCCTTCACGAAAGCTCAAGATCCGACTTGATCAGGCAATCTCTG
>JAHFRO010000094.1:0-6259 GCA_023266245.1 Betaproteobacteria bacterium
CGAACAGCGCGCGGTCTTGCGTGACATCCGGGTTGCCGGTGGTGAGGAGCTTTTCTCCGTAGAAAATCGAGTTTGCGCCAGCGAAGAAGCAGAGCGCCTGGATGCCCTCCGGCATCTCCTGGCGGCCGGCGGAGAGCCGCACCATGGCTTGCGTCATGGTGATGCGCGCGCAGGCAATGGTGCGCACGAACTCAAGCAGGTCGAGCTGCTCGGTGCCGTAGAGCGGCGTACCCTCGACCTGCACCAGATTGTTGATCGGCACCGACTCGGGATAGGGATCCATGCTGGCGAGCTGTGAGATCAGCGCCGCGCGCGCGTGCCGCGACTCGCCCATGCCGATGATGCCGCCGCAGCAGACGTGGATGCCCGCCTTGCGCACATGCTCGAGCGTCTCCAGCCGGTCATTCTGCGTGCGCGTGGTGATGATTTCGCCGTAGAACTCGGGCGAGGTGTCGATATTGTGGTTGTAGTAGTCGAGGCCGGCGGCCTTGAGTTGCTCGGCTTGGCCCTCCTTGAGCAGCCCGAGCGTGGCGCAAGTCTCGAGACCCACTTCGCGCACCGCCTTCACCATTTCCACCACCCGCTCGAGATCACGCTGCCTGGGACCGCGCCACGCCGCGCCCATGCAAAAGCGGGTGGCGCCGTTCTGTTTGGCGAGTCGCGCCGCGGCCGCCACCTGCTCGACCGACAGCAGCTCCTCGTTGGCAACGCCGGTGTGGTAGCGAGCGGCCTGCGGGCAGTAGGCGCAGTCCTCCGGGCAGCCGCCGGTCTTCACCGACAGCAGGGTGGAGAGCTGCACCGCATTGGGATCGAAATGCTGCCGGTGCACGCTGTGCGCACGGTAGATGAGGTCGTTGAACGGCAGCTCATACAGCGCCTCGACCTGCTGCGCGCTCCAGCGCGGTGCGGTGTCAGCGGCAACGGCGTGGGATTCGTTAAGGCTTACGGTAGCCATGGTGGTCCATCCGTGAAATTACGAAAAATGCAGCATTTTTAACCACTTGTATCTTTGCTCATGACCCTGCCGTTGTCAAATCTCGCGCCCCGGATTTTGAACTTCTGCTCAGGAATTACGCAGTCGCTCCTCCCGCAGTCATGCCTGCTGTGCGGCGCGCCGAGCGGCGCGGCGCTGATATGCGCGGCGTGCCAGGCGGACCTGCCGTGGCTGCCGCGCGATCGCTGCGCGGTGTGCGCGCTGCCCCTCGCCTCGGGCGCGGTGTGCGGCCACTGCTTGCAGCGCCCGCCCCGTTTCGACCGCGTGGTGGCGGTGTTTGCCTACCGGTTTCCGGTGGACGCGCTGATTCACGCTTTCAAGTACGGTGGCAGGCTGGCGTTGGCGGGGGCGCTGGGCGAGGCGCTGGCGCGAACGGTAGCGCGCGATGTGGATGCGATCGTGCCGATGCCGCTTGCCCCGCAACGGCTCGCCGAGCGCGGCTTCAACCAGGCGCTCGAGATCGCACGGGTGATCGCCAGGCGAACCGGCATCCCGCTCACTGCCCGTGCCTGCCGCAAGGTGGTGGAAACGCCGCCTCAGGCGGCGCTGCCCTGGAAGGAGCGCGCGAAGAACGTGCGCCGTGCCTTTGTGTGCGATGCGGATCTCAACGGCCAGCGGATCGCCGTGGTGGACGACGTGCTGACCACCGGCGCGACGCTCAACGAGCTGGCGCGTGTGCTGCGCAAGGCGGGCGCCGCAGAGGTCGTCGGTTGGGTGGTGGCGCGGACGCTACCGCGCTAATGCGTGGAGTCACGGGTCACGGGTCAGGTTGAGAACCCGCGACCGCGGGTGACCTCCCTAACCCTGAACTTCGGACTCGGGACTCGCGACTCGCCGACTGTTATTGCAACTGGCGTAGCCGCTGGTCGGCGAAGGCGGCGAGCTCGGAATTCAGATTGTTGGTGGCTTTGGCGCGGCGATAGGCGTCCTGTGCCTCCGCGGTGCGGTTGAACGCCTGCAGCGACATGCCCAGGCCCAGCCACCATACCCCGGAAGCGGGTTTGAGCCGCAGCGCCGCCTGGAACTGCTCGATCGCATCCTCATGCCGGCCCTGCCGCTGCAGCAGCGCAGCAAGGAAGGCGAGATAATCGGGGCTCGCCTGCGCGTAATCCAGGCTGGCGCGCAGCGTGGCGATCGCCGCGGCGTTGTCGCCGCGGTCCACCTGCACCCGGGCGAGCGTCATCGCAAACCCGATCTGCTCGGGAGCGAGCTTCACGCCTTCCTGCAGCACGCGCTCGGCGTCGGCGAATTTCCTGCCTTCCACCAGCAATCCGACCAGCGCCTGGCGTGCGCCGTGGTGTCCGGGGTAAAGATTCAGCGCCGCCTGGAATCCTTCGTAAGCTTCGGCCAGCCGCCCCTGATGGAGCGAAGTGGTGGCCTTGCGGTACTCGTTATCGGCAACCTCACGGGGGGCGGGCTGCCGTACCTGTTTCTCGATTTCGGGCTTGGCCGCTGTGACGCTGACTGAAGGCTTGGCCGCCACGCCGCTGACCGAAGGCTTGGCTGCGGCGACCGCGGTCGGCGCCTTGGGTGCCTCGGCGCGCGCTGCTGGCGCCGGCGCCGCTTCCGCTTTCGCCGCCGGAGCCTGCGGCCTAGCTGTGTCGCGCGGCGTGTCGGAGGACAGCTGCGCCGCGGGCGGCGGGGCAGCGCGCTCCGCCGGTTTCGCTGCGGCCGGTTCGTCCTGCGTCTTGGCGATCACCTGCGAAGTCGCGATCGCCACCTGCGGTGGATTCCCGTCCGTGCGCGGTTCCGTGGCGCGCGGCGGCGCCGGCGGATTGGAAGGATCAATACTCAAACGCGGGGCCGGCTGCGCACCCTCGCCTTCCTCGCGCGGGATCACATCCGTGACAACCGCAGCCGGTGCCGAAACCACTTTCTCGATGTTTGCTTTCGTGCCGGGCGGCGGTAGGGTTGCCTGCTGCTGGCGCGGCAAAACGGGTCCGGACAGCACTACCCAGGCAATCGCCGGCGCGGCGATCGCCGCCGCACCTCCTGCCGCGAACCACCACAGGTGGGCGCCGTGATCGCTTTCGGGCAGGGATCGCACGTCGTCGGGAAGCGCGCCGCGCTCGGCACCGGAGACGTGCCGCTTCTCCAGGTCGAGGAGCATCTGGTTGATGAGACTCATGTGATCAGCGCCCAGCTGATGCCGCCGATCGAGATCAGCAGCATCGCGAATCCAAACCACCACCACGGCCGCCGCTGGCGGGCGACGGGAGTGTCCACCGCCGCGCCGCGCACGTGACGGGGCAGCACCTGCTGCAGACCTTCCCCGTAGGCGAGCAGCATCGCCTTGTCGGCAACGATGTTGATGAGCCGCGGCACGCCGCCGCTCAGCCGATGCACCAGGCGGGTCGCCGGTTTGGTGAACAGCCGGTTGCCGCGGTATCTGGCCACACGCAGCCGGTGCGCGATGTAGTGATCCACTTCCTCGCGGTCGAGGGCGGTGAGCTGGTACTGGAAAGTGATGCGCTGCTTGAGCTGCCGCACCGATTTCTGGTCAAGCTTCTGGTCGAGCTCGGGCTGGCCGAACAGCACCACCTGCAGCAGCTTCCGCTTCTCGGTTTCGAGATTGGTGAGCAGCCGCAGCGCTTCCATCGTCTCGATCGGCATCGCCTGCGCCTCGTCCAGGCACAACACCACGGTCTTGCCCTGGCGCGCGAAGTTGAGCAGCGCGCGCGTCAGCTCCTTCAGCAGCTGATGCTGGTCGGCCTGCTTGGGCAGCGCCACGCCGAGTTCCTCGGCGAGCGCGAACAGCAGCGTGCGCGGCTCCAGATACGGATTCAGGATGTAGGCAGAGACGTGGTTCTGGCCAAGCATGGCTAGAAAGCGGCGGCACAGCAGCGTCTTGCCGGTCCCGACCTCGCCGGTGATCTTGATGAAGCCCTCGCCGTTCTTGACCGCCACCAGCAGCGTGTTGAGCGCCTCCTGGTGCGTGTTACAGGCGTACGCGAAGCTGGTGTCGGGAGTGATCCTGAACGGCGGCTCGCGCAAGCCGAAATGGGCTCGATACATGTCTAGTTTCGGGTTTCGGGTTTCGGGTTTCGGGTCCCGGTTTCCCGGCCGTCCGCGTCATCGAGCACAGTGGCGCATCCAGCGCCGTTTCCAACTCGAAACTTGGAACTCGGAACCCGGAACCTTGAACCTTGAACGCGGAACATTACTACCGCTCCATGGCGCGGATGCGGTCGCGCGTTTCAGCGAGATCTTCCTGCCAGTTGCGGTCGCTGTGGATGATAGTGGGCTTGAGCAGGATGACCAGCTCGCTCTTGATCGTGCTGACACTGCGCTGGCGGAACAGGGCGCCGATGCCCGGCGCGTCGCCCACGCCCGGCACCTGCGAGCGCTCGCTGGCGGTCTCCTGCCGCATCAGGCCGCCGATGGCGACGATGTTGTTGTCCTGCACCCGCACGATGGTGTCGGTTTCGTTGACGCTGCTGGAGGCGAGCGGCAGCGTAAAGGTGCCGAGCGTGCCGAGATCGACCACCTTGCGCCTTTCCACCACGGTACTCACTTGCGGGTGTATGTGCAGGATGATGTTGTTGTCGTCGTCGATCTGGGGCGTCACGTCGAGCGCGACGCCGGAGAAAAACGGCTGCACGGTTATGGTAGGGGCGATGGTGGTCCCGGTGCCGCTGGTGGTCGAGGTCGTGGAAACGTTAGTGACAAAGAAATCATCGGTGCCGACCTTGAGCACCGCCTTCTGATTGTTGATGGTGGCCAACCGCGGGCTGGAGAGCACGTTGACCGTGCCCTGGGTTTCAAGGAACGCGAGCAGCGCGGCGAAATTGCTGGTCTGCAGTGCCAGTCCTAAGATGCCGCCGGGCACACCCGCGCCGGCCACGAGCGAGGCCGTAGTGCCGAGGGTCGCGGTGAGGCTCGAGCCGCCGAGCACGGAGCCATCCGGCGCGCGCGCCGTGGGCGCGGTGAGCGGCCCGGTGGTGCCGAGCGTCGTGCCGGGTGTGATCACCCCGGCCGCAGCCCGGTGGCTCCCGTCGCGAAACGCCGCCCAGTTGACGCCGGCCTGGGCGCCGTCGCGCAGGGTCACTTCGATGATCTTTGCCTCCAGCACCACCTGGCGCTCGACCACCAGCTGCATCGCCTTGAGGAACGATTCCACGGCGCGGAGCTCGGCGGGCAGCGCGCGCACCACGATGACGCCCGACTGCGGGTTGACGATCACGCTGCGGCCGTCGCCGCCGCCGACGATGGCGTTGAGCGACTTCACGATGTCGCCCCAGAAATTGCTCTCCGACGATGTCGTGACCCGCGTGCTCTCGGTCGGCCGCGACGTCGGTCCGCCGGTCGCGCCCGCGGTTGCGCCCGGTATCACGGCACCTGGCACCCCGCCGGTGCCAGCGGTGGGCGAGTCGGTGATCGAGCCCGAGCTCACCCGCACGTCGGTGCGCCCGAGCCGCTGCGCTTGCAGGTAATTCACCTTGAACACCCGCGTCTGCATCGTCACCGGCTGCACCGTGATGCGCGTGCCCTGCACCTTGTACTCGTAGCCGTAGAGATCGCGCAGCGTGTCCAGCGCCTCGAGCACGGTCACGTCCTTCAGATTGACCGAGATCACGTCCTTCACATCGGGATGCACGATCATGCTGTAGCGCGTGCCGGAGACGATCGCCATGAACACCTGACCGGCGGGCGCGTTGTTGACGTTGAGGTCGAAGCGCGCATCGAGCGGCTTACCGTCGGGCCGCGGCATCTCCACCACCAGCGGCGGCAGCAGCGCCTGGCTCAGCGCGTCGGGCGCGGCTGGCCTGGCGCGGTCCTTCACCGCCTTGTCGAGCTCGGCGGTGATGCGGTCGTAGGTGGCGTCGCGGCGCGCCGGCGGCTCGGCACACCCGGCCGCAGCGGCAACAGCAACCACAAGTATGAGTATCCGTCGTTTCATATTCAGTCCTCCGTCTACTGCGGAGATGCGCCTCCGGATGCGGCGGGATCGGTGCCGCCCCGCGGCGTCTTTCCCCGGCGCGGCGCGCTCTTCACCGCGGCCGGCGCGATGTCGCGCTTTTCCACGCCGGGATACATCTTCAACACCTGTGTGGTGTCCCCGCTTTTGAGCACCACTTCGTTCTCCGCCACCTTGATAAGCACGGCATCGCCGTACTTCTCCCCGAGCTTTACCATCTCGCCGTTGATGATCGCCGCTCTGCGCGTGGACGAGATCATCACCGACTGCAGCACCAGCCCGCCGCCTGCATCTCCCGCCACATCGGGCTCGCCCGTCGCGAAGCTTCCCGGCGGACGGGTCGGGTC
>JAHFRO010000094.1:6359-8473 GCA_023266245.1 Betaproteobacteria bacterium
CGTGACTCGTGACTCGTGACTCGTGACTGGTTCATACAATCAGCCATGCTTTGTTCAGGCTCAGCGTGTGCACGGTGAGCCTCACCCTGAGCTTGGGATACTGCTCGGTGTTAACGCTGATCCGGCCCCAGAACATCTGCCACTGCAGCTGCTCCAGCCTCATGAGATAGTCGTGCAAGTCGGCATACGAGCCTTGCAGCATGATCTCGAAGCTGTGCTGATAGACGGTGCGCTCGGGTCCCTTGGGCGCGGGTTTTACGCTCTTGTCGTCCGCCCTGGGAGCGGAGGCGGCGTCCGGGTTCTCGAAGCGCTGCACCGGCAACGTACGCAGCGAAACCAGTTGCAGCCCGCGGCTGCGCGCGAGCATTTCCTCGAGCAGTTTGGCCATGCGCTCGGGTGGCACCAGCCCGCGCTGCAACCCCTGCATGTTCTTGTCGATGTCGGCAAGTTGCTGGCGCAGGGCATCGCGGTACGAGCGCCTGACCGCTTCGGGATCGGCGATCGCCTTCTGCTCCTTCACCAGGATTTCCGCGGTCTTGAGGCTTAAGCGCACTTCGGCGAGCTGCTGGGTCAGGCGTTTTTTCTGCACCGCGGGCGGGTCGAGCACCAGCGCATCGAACACCAGGATGGTGCCGACAACCGCCGCGACCAGCACCAGCACGCGCTCGCGCACCAGGAGCGCATCGAACCGCGCGGCAAGCTTTTGCCACTGCTCTTTCATTGCGTCTTCTCCACCCTGGCCGCTTCCGTGGTGGCGAGGCTGAACTCGAGAAAGCGCGGTGGGCGCGATGCTTTCTTCGCTTCCTTGTCTTTGTCCTGTTCCGGCTCGGCCTTGGGCTGGCCCATCTCGAACCTCGCAAAGCTGCGGCCCTGCAATACCTTTTCCCGGTTCAGGCGCTGGATGTAGCTCGGCACCAGATCGGGACTCACCACCCGGCCGCGAATCTCGAGTTCACCGCTGCCGGCGATGGTAAATCCCGTGAGCCACAGGCCGCTCAACGACTGCCGCGAGAAAGCGCGCAGGTATTCGGAGAACCCCTGCTGGTTGCCGAATGCGCCTCCCTTGAGCGCATCCGTCGCCTCGCGCGCTTGCTTGAGCTCGACCTCGAGATTGGCAATCTCTGTCTCGAGCTGTGCGTCGGGCTTGCGCGCAGCGGCCTGCCCTTTGAGGTTGTCCACATGGGAGCGCTGCTCCTTGAGCGAACCCTCTGCCGCGCGCAGCTCATCGGTGAGGCTGCCGACCTGCTGCTGCAAGTAAAACTGGTATGCGAACAGCGCAAGCAACGTCAGCCCCAGGCACTGCGCTAAGGTGGCGAACGACAGCCGCCGCTGCTGCTTGCGGAAAGCGGGGTTGAACAGATTGATGTTCTGGCTCATATGGCCTTCTCCTCCCGCATCGCGGCGCCGATCGACTGCAGGCACTGCGCCTGGCGCGCCGGCTCGCGCAGCTCCGGAATATGCGGGAAATCCACGGCTTGGGAGAGGTCGAGCAGCGCCACCGGCACATCGAGATTGGCGGCGAGATATTCCTGCATGTCCTCCGCTCCCGGCACCGGCGTCACCATCACCTTGGCGATCGCGACGTGGTGAAACTGGCGGTCGAAGTTGTCGAGCGAACGCTGCAGCTCGAGCACCACGCGATCGTAGAGGCCCTGCCGCTGCCCAGGCCCGGCGTTGGCGAAGTTGCTAAGCGAAAGCTCGATGCGACGGTACTGATAGAGTTCTCCGCCGCAGGTAAAGGTGAGCAGGCCACCGCTATCGTCGAAAGCGAGCAGCGCCAAGCCCCGCTCTTTCTGTTCGAAACAGTGCGCGACGTTGCGCTGGGCAAGCTCCGGTATGTCTATGACCTCGAGCGGGATGCCGGCGTCGTTGAACGGCTTCACCGTGGCGGCGATCCGCTCGTTTCTCGCGGCGACCGCGAACATCTGGGGGTTGCGCGCGGCGGCGCCCTCCGCCGGTATGAACAGCGCATCCACCGTCGCCGCCTCGACCGGGAAGTCGATCATATCCTTGATGCGCCAGCGCACCGCGTTCCTCGCCTCCGCCCTGGGCACGCTGGGGGCGTCCACCTGGAGGATCTGGTAGTTACCGCTCCCGAGCAGCGTGGTGCAGCG
>JAHFRO010000095.1:0-6690 GCA_023266245.1 Betaproteobacteria bacterium
ACTCGGCGCGGGTCTTCTCGGCGTTGAATTCGCCGGTGAAGGCGGAAGTAGTCGCGATCGAGTGCTGCTTCTGGATGCCGCGCATCACCATGCACATGTGCTGCGCCTCGATCACCACCGCGACACCCACGGGCTTCAACGTCTTCTCTATGCAGTCGCGGATCTCGACCGTGAGCCGTTCCTGCACCTGGAGGCGCCGCGCGAACGCGTCCACCACGCGCGGAATCTTGGAAAGCCCCACCAGGTAGCCGTCGGGGATGTAGGCGACGTGGCACTTGCCGAAGAACGGCAGCAGGTGGTGCTCGCAGAGTGAATAGAGCTCAATGTCCTTCACGATCACCATCTGCTGATACTGGTCCTTGAACATCGCCGAGCGCAGGATTTCCGCGGGGTCGAGGTCGTAGCCGTGGGTGAGGAACTGCAGCGCCTTGGCAACCCGCTCGGGTGTCTTCTGCAGGCCATCGCGGTTCGGGTCCTCGCCGAGGTCCTTGAGTATCGAGCGGTACTTCTCGGCGATGCGCCGCACCAAGACCGGGTTGTACTGGTCGACCTTGGCGTAGCCGGCGTAGCCGTCCATCTCGTTTTCTTCGAGCATCTGCTTGTTGAGCGCCATCGGATACCTCGGAAATCCGGAATGGAAGCTATTTTACTCCGCGAGCCGCGCCCGGATGGATTTGACGATGCCATCCTTGTTGAGACCGACGGAAGCGAGCTGAATTCCCGGATCGCCCTGGTCTATGAAGCGATCGGGCAGCCCCAGCTGCAATACCGGGGTGGTCTTGCCCATCCGCTCCAGCGCTTCCAGCACCGCGCTGCCCGCGCCGCCCATGATGACGTTCTCTTCCACCGTCACCAGCAGATCGTGATTCGCGGCAAGTTCCGCCACCAACGCCTCATCGAGCGGCTTGACGAAACGCATGCTGGCGACCGTGGCATCGAGCTCCTCCGCAGCTTCCAGGGCGGGCTTCAGCATGGGACCAAAAGCCAGTATCGCGACCTTCTGGGACAGGATCGCGAAGCTCCTGCCGCGCCTGCAAATCTCGCCCTTGCCGATGGGCAGCGCCGTCATCTCCTTCCTGATCCCGGCTCCCGGACCGCTGCCGCGCGGATAGCGCACCACGGCGGGCGTGTCCATCCGGAACGCGGTGTAGAGCATCTGCCGGCACTCGTTCTCGTCAGAGGGCGTCATCACCGTCATGTTCGGAAGACATCGCAGATAGGTGAGATCGAAGCTGCCGTTGTGGGTGGCGCCGTCGGCGCCGACGAGCCCCGCGCGGTCTAGAGCGAACACGATCGGCAGCTTCTGGATCTGCACGTCGTGGATGAGCTGATCGTAGGCGCGCTGCAGAAAGGTGGAGTAGATCGCCACCACCGGCTTGTAGCCCTCGCAGGCGAGCCCCGCGGCGAAGGTGACCGCATGCTGTTCGGCGATGCCGACGTCGAAATAGCGGTCGGGATAAGCTTGCGCGAACTTCACCAGTCCCGAGCCCTCGCGCATCGCCGGCGTGATGCCGACGAGGCGTCGGTCCTGCGCCGCCATGTCGCACAGCCATTCGCCGAATACCTGGGTGTAGGAAAGCTTGCCGCCGGATTTGCCGCCGACGATGCCGTTGGTGGCGTCGAACTTGGTGACGCCGTGATAGAGCACCGGGTCGGCTTCCGCGAGCTTATAGCCCTGCCCCTTCCTGGTGACAACGTGCAGGAACTGCGGTCCCTTCAGTTCCTTCATGTTCTTGAGCGTGGGGATCAGCGCGTCGAGGTCGTGGCCGTCGATCGGGCCGATGTAGTTGAAGCCCAGCTCCTCGAACAGGGTGCCGGGAGTGACCATCCCCTTCATGTGCTCTTCCGCCCGCCGCGCGAGTTTGCCGAGCACCTTCTCGCCCACGCGCTTGGCTGCGGCATAGAAGCGCCCCGACATCAGCTTCGCGAAGTACTTGTTGAGCGCGCCCACCGGCGGCGAGATCGACATCTCGTTGTCGTTGAGGATCACCAGCAGGTCGGTGTCCGCCGCGCCGGCGTTGTTGAGCGCCTCGAACGCCATGCCCGCGGTCATCGCCCCGTCCCCGATCACCGCCACCACGTGGCGCTGGATGCCCGCGAGCTTGGAGGCGACCGCCATGCCGAGCGCCGCGCTGATGGAAGTGCTGGAATGCGCGGTGCCGAAGGTGTCGTACTCGCTCTCCTCGCGGCGGGGAAAACCGGAGAGCCCCTGCCACATGCGCAGCCGCTTCATGCCTTCACGCCGGCCGGTCAATACCTTGTGCCCGTAGGTCTGGTGCCCCACGTCCCACACGATGCGGTCGTGCGGCGTGTTGAACACGTAATGCAGCGCGATGGTCAGCTCGACCGTGCCGAGGTTGGAGGAGAGGTGCCCGCCGGTCTGGCTGACCGACTCGAGCAGGAACTGGCGCAGCTCATCGGAGAGCAGCTTGAGCTGCCTCATGTCGAGACCCCGCAGCTGGTGCGGGTAATTGATGGTCTTCAGCAGGTCGTACATCGGCGAGCCGAGTGTTAAGTTTTGAGTGTTTAGTGTTGAGTTCAGGACATTTTCCGACATTTGGATGGCCCCTGGCACTTATCACTCAACACTCAACACGGATCACTCAGTTAGAACTTCCGCAGCACGATAAAGTCCGCGAGCTGGCGCAGCCTGAGCGCCCGCTCCTCAAAAGCCGCCAGCGCATCAAGCGCCTGTTGCCGCAGCTCCTGCACGAACTCCCGGGCGCGGCTGACACCCATGGCGCTGACATAGGTCGGCTTGTTGTCCTTGGCATCCTTGCCCGCGGTCTTGCCGAGCGTAGCGGTGGCAGACTCGGCGTCGAGCACGTCGTCCACCACCTGGAACGCAAGGCCGATCAGCTTGGCAAACAGGTCCACCTGCCCCTGCTCCTTGTCGTTGAGGCCGTTGCCGCAGCGCGCGCCCATCAGCGCCGCGGCGCGGATCAGCGCGCCGGTCTTGTGGATGTGCATGAACTCGAGCTCCGGCACCGAGAGCGCCTTGCCGACGGACTCCAGATCGATCTGCTGGCCGCCCGCCATGCCGCGCGAGCCCGAAGCGGCGGCGAGCAGCTTCACCATCTCGAGCTGGGTCTGCATGTCGTCGGCGACCCTGTACTCGCCAAGGAGCTGGAATGCGAGGCTTTGCAGCGCATCGCCCGCCAGCAGCGCGGTCGCCTCGTCGAACTCGACGTGACAGGTCGGCTTGCCGCGCCGGAGCACGTCGTCATCCATGCACGGCAGGTCGTCGTGCACCAGGGAATAGGCGTGGATCAGCTCCACCGCGGCGGCGGCGATCTCCAACCGCCCCGGGTCGGCATGCGCGAGTTCTCCGGCGGCAAATGCGAGCAGCGGCCGCACGCGTTTCCCCCCGCCCAGCACCGCATAGCGCATCGCCTGGTGCAGGCGCTGCGGCGTGATCTCCGGCGCGGGCAGTATGCGCTGCAAGGTCGCCTCGACGCGCTGCACGTGCTGATGCGACCAGGCCTGGAAATCACTCGTTGTCGTTATCGTCACTCTTGAAGTCCCGCAGGATGCCGTCCTCCAGAATCTTGACCTGCTGCTGCGCATCCTGCAGGGCCGCCTGGCAGAACTTGAGCAGTTCCGCGCCGCGCTTGTAGGCGGCGAGCGACTGCTCGAGCGGCATCTGGCCGGCTTCCATGCTGGAAACGATTTTTTCCAGTTCCGCCAGCGCCGACTCGAAGGTTTGGGTATTCTGGGTTTTTGACGACTTGGGCATGGGCTGGCGCCTCTAGTGCGAAGCGATAAATCTAGCTCAGTCAGAGGGTTGCGGTCAACGCAAAACGCCGCTGGCTGCGGCGTTTTCACGCCATCTTCACGCGCATCCGATGATGCTGCCGGCCCGTATCACAACCGACGGCGCCCGGCGCCGTCGCGACCGCATACATGGCGCCGTACCGCGCGGCCCTAAAGCAGCCTGTCGGACCGCCAAGTCCGACAGGCTGCTAGGCGATACAATCACGCGGGAAACCTGCTTCGCGCCGCGCTGTCTTGATACAGATCCGCCGTTACCCCGGAGAACGATGAATGCACGCCACCCTGCCCCGGCTTGAAGTCAGCGATTTCCCGGCGATCCGCCGCAAGCACCTCGACACCCTGCAGGTCAATCTCGGTTACAAGTGCAACCAGACCTGCGTGCATTGCCACGTCAATGCCGGGCCCACCCGCACCGAGATGATGGGCCGCGAAACGATCTCGGAGGTGATCGCGTTTCTGAAGGCCTCCGGCGTCAAGACCCTCGATGTGACCGGCGGCGCCCCTGAGCTGAATCCCCACTTCCGGGGTCTCGTGCTCGCCGCGCGCAACCTCGGCGTGCACGTGATGGACCGCTGCAATCTGACGATCCTGGAGCAGCCCGGGCAGGAGGATCTCGCGCAATTCCTCGCCGACCACGCCATCGAAGTGGTGGCTTCGCTGCCCTGTTACCTCGAAGAAAACGTGGACGCCCAGCGCGGCAAGGGCGTGTTCGAAGCGAGCATCCGCGCGCTGAAAATATTCAACGGGCTCGGCTACGGACAGCCGGGCTCCAAGCTCGTGCTGAACATCGTCTACAACCCGCAGGGGCCCAGCCTGCCGCCGGCGCAGGGCAAGCTCGAAGAGGATTACCGCCGGCACCTCGGCGAGCGGTTCGGCGTCGTCTTCAACCACCTCTACGTGCTCACCAATATGCCGATCCAGCGCTTCGGCAGCCTGTTGATCTCGAAAGGCCAGTTCGAAAGCTACATGGAACTCCTGAAGAGCGCCTATCAATCGCAGAACCTCGAATCGGTGATGTGCCGCAATCTGATCAGCGTGGACTGGCGCGGCTACGTCTACGACTGTGACTTCAACCAGATGCTCGGGCTGCCGCTGCGCCATAAGGGCCGGCCGCGCGTGCGCCTGCGCGACCTCGCCGGCGCCGATCTCGATGGCAATCCCATCATCGTCAAGGACCATTGCTACGGCTGCACCGCGGGCCAGGGCTCGAGCTGCGGCGGTGCGCTTTCTCGAGCAGACCAGTCACGAGTCACCAGTCACGCCTCATCAGTCACGAATCACCAGTCACGCCTTTAATCGGACAGAGCCATGGACACATCAAACTATCTCGCCACTGCGCATGACGTGTACAAGGAAGCCGCCCTCAATCCGCAGCAGGGTCTATGCTGCACCACCACGCCCGTCTGGCAGCTTCCTGGGCTGGCGATCCCCAAGAAGATGCTCGCCATGAACTACGGTTGCGGCAGCACGGTCAACCCGCGTGATCTCGTCAACCGCCCGACCATACTCTATGTCGGTGTCGGCGGCGGAATGGAGGTGCTGCAGTTTGCCTATTTTTCCCGCCGCAAGGGTGGCGTGATCGGCCTGGATGTCGTCGATGAAATGCTCGCGGCGTGCCGCAAGAACCTCCAGGAAGCGGAACTGCAGAATCCGTGGTTCCGGTCATCGTTCGTGGACCTGCGTAAAGGCGACGCGCTCGATCTTCCCATCGCCGATGCCGCCGTCGACGTAGCGGCACAGAACTGCCTGTTCAATATCTTTCACGACCGCGACCTGGAGCGCGCCCTGTCGGAGATGTACCGGGTGTTGAAGCCGCACGGCAGGCTGATCCTCTCCGACCCGGTGTGCGAATCGCCCATGCCGGAGCACCTGAAGAACAATGAGCGCCTGCGCGCGCTCTGCCTGACCGGGGCGATGCCACTCAACGACTACATCAAGCGCCTGACTGACGTCGGCTTCGGTACCATCGAGGTGCGCGCCAAGCGGCCGTACCGCGTGCTCTCGCCGCGCCACTACCCGACCGAGCGGCTGATCGTCATCGAAAGCGTGGAGATCTGCGCCATCAAGGACTCCATGCCGGCCGACGGGCCCTGCGTCTTTACCGGAAAGACCGCGATCTACTACGGCGAGAACGACTTCTTCGACGATCGGAAGGGCCACTTCCTGACCCGGAACCAGCCGTTCACCGTGTGCGACAAGACCGCCGGGGCGCTCGCCGCGCTGGGCCGGGACGATATCTATATTTCCGGATCCACCTACTTCTACGACGGCGGCGGGTGCTGCTGACGCCGGGGGCCCGCCTGCGCGTCCGCCGCTCACCCGCAGTCCCGGCTATGACATTCCTTACGCGGAGCGGCTGCGCATAGGCCGCCCGGCGCAAAGCTGCCAGGCCGCGCCACCATCAGGGAACAACCACCATGAAGAAAAGCAGGCTCGCGCTTCTCGTTGTGATCGCGGCGCTGATCGTGGCGTTTTTTGCCTTCGATCTCGGCCGTTTCTTCACGTTCGACTTCTTCAAGTCTCAGCAGGCCGCGATCGACGCCTACGTCAAGGCCAACCTTCTGCAGGCCGCCGCGATCTACTTCGTGATCTACGTCGCAGTGACGGGGCTGTCGCTGCCCGGCGCGGCTGTGATGACGCTTGTCGGGGGCGCCATCTTCGGGCTGCTGTGGGGCACGGTGATCGTCTCGTTCGCCTCCACCATCGGGGCGACCCTCGCGTTTCTGGTCTCGCGGTTCCTGCTGCGGGACTGGGTGCAGGGCAGGTTCGGCGACAAGCTCAAGCCGATCAACGATGGCGTCGAAAGGGAAGGCGCGTTCTATCTGTTCGCGTTGCGGCTGGTACCGGCGTTCCCGTTCTTCGTCATCAACCTGGTGATGGGGCTCACCCCGATCAGGACCTGGACTTTCTACTGGG
>JAHFRO010000095.1:6790-8469 GCA_023266245.1 Betaproteobacteria bacterium
GGCGTCGAAAGGGAAGGCGCGTTCTATCTGTTCGCGTTGCGGCTGGTACCGGCGTTCCCGTTCTTCGTCATCAACCTGGTGATGGGGCTCACCCCGATCAGGACCTGGACTTTCTACTGGGTGAGCCAGGTCGGCATGCTCGCGGGCACCATCGTCTACGTTTACGCCGGCACCCAGCTCGGCGAATTCAGGATTTCGATCGGCCTGCTCTTCGCCTTTGCGCTGCTCGGCGTTTTCCCGCTGATCGCGAAGAAAGCGCTCGACGCGCTGAAGGCGCGCAAGGCGTACGCGAAATGGCAGCGGCCCGGAAGCTTCGACCGCAACCTGGTCGTGATCGGGGCGGGATCGGCGGGACTCGTGTCCGCCTACATCGCGGCCGCGGTGAAAGCGAAGGTGACGCTGATCGAGAAGCACCGCATGGGCGGGGACTGCCTCAACACCGGCTGCGTGCCGTCGAAAGCGCTCATCAAGTCGGCGCGACTCATCTCCCAGATCCGGCGCGCGCGCGAATTCGGCCTCAAGGCGGCCACCGCTGATTTCGATTTCGCCGACGTCATGGAGCGCGTGCAGCGCGTGGTGCAGACCGTGGAACCGCACGATTCCGCCGAACGCTACACCAGCCTCGGCGTCGAATGCATCGAGGGTGAAGCCAAAATCACCTCACCGTGGACCGTGGAAGCGAAGACGGCGAACGGCGCTCGCACGCTCACCACGCGCGCCATCGTCATCGCCGCCGGCGCGAACCCGTTTGTGCCGCCGATCCCCGGCATCGAGGAAGTGGGCTACGTCACTTCCGACACGGTATGGGAGCTGCGACGGCTGCCGCGGCGGCTGGTGGTGCTGGGCGGCGGCCCCATCGGCTGTGAGCTCACGCAGTGCTTCGCGCGCTTCGGCTCACAGGTGACCCAGGTCGAGATGCTGCCGCGCATCCTGATCCGTGAGGACCCCGAGATCTCTGACATGGTGATGGAGCGTTTCCGCGAGGAAGGCATCAGCGTGCTCGTCAACCACAAGGCCAGGCAGTTCACGATCGAGAACGGCGAGAAGATCCTCGTCGCCGAGCACGACGGGAATGACGTGCGCATCGCCTTCGACCAGCTGCTGTGCGCTGTGGGGCGGGTGGCCAACACCAAGGGCTACGGGCTGGAGGAACTGGGCATCCCCATGACCCGCGCGCGCACGGTGGAAACCAACGAGTATCTGCAGACGATCTACCCCAACATCTACGCCTGCGGTGACGTCGCGGGCCCGTACCAGTTCACCCACACCGCCTCGCACCAGGCGTGGTACGCGGCGGTGAACGCCCTCTTCGGCCGCTTCCGGAAGTTCAAGGCCGACTACTCGGTCATCCCTTGGGCGACTTTCACAGACCCGGAAGTCGCGCGCGTCGGGCTGAACGAGACCGAGGCGAAGGAGAAGAACATCCCGTACGAGGTCACGACCTACGGCATAGACGATCTTGACCGAGCGATCGCCGACGAGGAAGCACATGGTGTGGTCAAGGTGCTCACCGTCCCCGGCAAGGACCGGATCCTGGGCGTGACCATCGTCGGGGAACATGCGGGCGACCTGATCGTCGAATACATCAGTGCGATGCGCCACGGCATCGGATTGAACAAGATCCTGGGCACGATCCACATCTACCCCACGCTCGCGGAGGCCAACAAGCACGCCGCCGG
>JAHFRO010000028.1:0-12399 GCA_023266245.1 Betaproteobacteria bacterium
GGTGGGTCTGGTTGGATTTGAACCAACGACCCCACGCTTATCAAGCGTGTGCTCTAACCAGCTGAGCTACAGACCCTGAGTTCAGGATCCAGGATTCGGGATTCGGGGCTGCCTGAGTTCTGCCGTGCAGCTTCGTGCTCAATTCTTCTGAATCCTGAATCCTGCTTCGCATACAACCGATAAGAGTGGACACCTGGCCCTGAGGGCAGGTCTCTAGAAAGGAGGTGATCCAGCCGCACCTTCCGATACGGCTACCTTGTTACGACTTCACCCCAGTCATGAATCTCACCGTGGTAATCGCCCTCCTTGCGGTTAGGCTAACTACTTCTGGTGAAACCCACTCCCATGGTGTGACGGGCGGTGTGTACAAGACCCGGGAACGTATTCACCGCGACATGCTGATCCGCGATTACTAGCGATTCCGACTTCATGCTCTCGAGTTGCAGAGAACAATCCGGACTACGACCGGCTTTCTGGGATTAGCTCCCCCTCGCGGGTTGGCAGCCCTCTGTACCGGCCATTGTATTACGTGTGAAGCCCTACCCATAAGGGCCATGAGGACTTGACGTCATCCCCACCTTCCTCCGGTTTGTCACCGGCAGTCCCATTAGAGTGCCCAACTGAATGTGGCAACTAGTGGCAAGGGTTGCGCTCGTTGCGGGACTTAACCCAACATCTCACGACACGAGCTGACGACAGCCATGCAGCACCTGTGTTGCGGCTCCCTTTCGGGCACCAAGACATCTCTGTCCCGTTCCGCACATGTCAAGGGTAGGTAAGGTTTTTCGCGTTGCATCGAATTAATCCACATAATCCACCGCTTGTGCGGGTCCCCGTCAATTCCTTTGAGTTTTAACCTTGCGGCCGTACTCCCCAGGCGGTCAACTTCACGCGTTAGCTTCGTTACCAAGGAATTGCTTCCCCGACAACCAGTTGACATCGTTTAGGGCGTGGACTACCAGGGTATCTAATCCTGTTTGCTCCCCACGCTTTCGTGCATGAGCGTCAGTGTTAGCCCAGGGGGCTGCCTTCGCCATCGGTGTTCCTCCAGATCTCTACGCATTTCACTGCTACACCTGGAATTCCACCCCCCTCTTCCACACTCCAGCTCCCCAGTTTCAAACGCAGTTCCCAGGTTAAGCCCGGGGATTTCACATCTGACTTAAGGAGCCGCCTGCGCACGCTTTACGCCCAGTAATTCCGATTAACGCCTGCACCCTACGTATTACCGCGGCTGCTGGCACGTAGTTAGCCGGTGCTTCTTCTGCGAGTACCGTCATTAGTCCGTGGTGTTGTCACGGACCGTTTCGTCCCCGCCGAAAGAGCTTTACAACCCGAAGGCCTTCTTCACTCACGCGGCATGGCTGGATCAGGGTTGCCCCCATTGTCCAAAATTCCCCACTGCTGCCTCCCGTAGGAGTCTGGACCGTGTCTCAGTTCCAGTGTGGCTGGTCGTCCTCTCAGACCAGCTACCGATCGTCGCCTTGGTGGGCCTTTACCTCACCAACTAGCTAATCGGACATCGGCCGCTCCAATAGCGCGAGGCCCTCAGTTTCCCTTGGGTCCCCCGCTTTCTTCCGTAGAACGTATGCGGTATTAGCCAATCTTTCGACTGGTTATCCCCCACTACTGGGCACGTTCCGATGTATTACTCACCCGTTCGCCACTCGCCACCAGGGTTGCCCCCGTGCTGCCGTTCGACTTGCATGTGTAAGGCATGCCGCCAGCGTTCAATCTGAGCCAGGATCAAACTCTTCAGTTTAATCACTGCAAAGAAAACTCGCTTGACGCAAAAAACGTCGTGCGAGCACTTTAATGCTTTGAGAATCCGCGCCACAAAAGACGGCGCGGTCCCTCGCAGACCAAGTGCCCACACTTATCGGCTGTAGATTGTTAAAGAGCGTTGGTAGCGGGGATAGGATTTGAACCTATGACCTTCGGGTTATGAGCCCGACGAGCTGCCAGACTGCTCCACCCCGCGCCCGAGTCCGACTTAGACGTGGGATTATAACCGCCTGGACGCAGTTGAGTCAAACCTGTTTCGATAGAAATTTCAGGAACCTGCGCTAGACCGGCGAACTGAGTCCGCGCTGCCGGGAAAAGCGGGCAAAAACCCTCAAAAACACGCTCAACGGCCCATCGCTTCGACCGGACGGCGGCGGCGGAAGAAGGCGATCATCCGCTCCATGCTGACATAGAAGGTCGGTGTCACGTAGAGCGTGAGGAACTGCGAAAACAGCAGGCCGCCAACCACTGCCACGCCGAGCGGCCGACGCGTTTCTGCGCCGGCGCCGTATCCCAACGCGATGGGCAGCGACGCGAAGATCGCCGCCATGGTCGTCATCATGATCGGACGGAAGCGGATGAGACTGGCTTCCACGATCGCTTCCTGCGGGGGCAGTCCTTTTTCGCGCTGAAGCTGCAACGCAAAATCCACCATCATGATCCCGTTCTTCTTTACCAGTCCGACCAGCAGGATGATGCCGACGAAGCTGAAGATGTTGAGCTCCATCCTGAAGATCAGCAGCATCAGCAGTGCTCCGAACCCGGCAAACGGCAGCGCCGTCAGGATCGTGATCGGGTGGGCGTAGTGCTCGTAGAGGATCGCGAGAATCATGTAGATCACGATGATGGTGATTAGCAGGAGCATCGGCAATGTCCTGAACGCGTCTTGAAAGGCCTTCGCGCTTCCCACGAACAGAGTGGTGATTCCGCTCGGCAGTCCGCTCGTGATCTCCTGAGCAGCCTGTACCGCCTGCCCTATGGAAGCCCCCGGTGCGATATTGAATGACAGGATTACCGAAGGCAGCTGCCCGTAGTGAGCGACCGAAACCGGCCCGACGCCGATCTTGATGTCGGCGACCGCATGCACCGGAACCATTTGCCCCGTGTTGCTCTGCACGTAGAGTGAACGCAACGCGTTGAGGTCCCGCTGGAAACGAGTATCAAGTTCAATGATCACGAAATACTGGTCGGTTGCGCCATAGAGCGTGCTGATCTGACGTCCGCCGTAGGCGTTATACAGCGCCGTCTCGATCTGTTGCGGGGTGACGCCCAGCACGGCCGCCCGATCGCGCAGGATCTCGATCTGTATCTCGGGGTTGCGCAGCTCGAGATTGGAACTGACGTCTGTCAACAGGTTCGTCTGGCGCAGTCTCGCCTCGAGTTCCGGGGCCGATCCGTACAATGTTTCCAGTTCGGTGGCCTGCAGGACCAATTGATAGTCCGCAGTACTGAGGAGGCCCCCGACGTTGATCGCCACCGGATTGTTCATGAATATACGCAGCCCCTGCGGACTGCCGGTGAATGAGCGGCGCAGCTCAGTGATAACTTCATCCGCCGTCAATTTACGCTCTCCACGCGGCTTCAGCCGAACCACCACTCGCCCGACGTTGTCTCCAACCACTCCCCCTATCCCCTGGCCGGCGGTGGAAAGCACCGCTTCCACATTCGGGTTGTTCTGAATGATGTCGGCCACCAACTTCTGGCGCCTGACGAGTTCGCTGAAAGTAACGCCCTCGGGCGCGCGGGTATTGCCGAAGAACAAGCCGGTGTCCTGGCGCGGGATGAATCCCCGAGGCACCGCCTGGTACACCACAACTATCAACGCGAGGACCGTCGCCGATCCAGCCAGCATCAATCCACGGTGCCGCATGGTCCAGCGCAGGCTCGTGCCGTAGCCATTGCGCGCCGCGTCGAACATGCGCTCCAGCCATTCGTAGATGCGCCCATGCTCGTGAGTCGGGCGCAGCATCAGGCTGCACAGCATGGGGGTCATGGAAAGCGCGATCGCTCCGGACATCAGCACCGCAATGCCCACCGTCACCGCAAACTCGCGGAACAGGCGTCCCAGCATGCCGCCCATGAACAGGATCGGCAGGAATACCGCAGCCAGCGAAATTGTCATGGACAGCACGGTGAACGCGATCTCTTTGGAGCCGTCGAGCGCCGCCTGCATGCGGTCCTTGCCCATCTCCATGTGCCGCGTGATGTTCTCGAGTACCACGATCGCGTCGTCCACCACGAATCCCACCGCCAGGATCAGCGCCATCAGCGACAAATTGTTCAAGCTGAATCCAAGCAAGTACATCACGGCGAAGGTGCCCATCACCGAGCTCGGCAGAATGAGCGCGGTGATCAATGTCGAGGTCAAGTTGCGCAGGAACAGCAGGATCACCAGCACGACGAGAATGATCGCCAGCACCAGCGTGAAGTTGACGTCGTGGATCGAGGCTCGCACGAACTCCGAGCGGTCGTTGATCACGTGGATCTTGACCCCGGGCGGCGCGGCGCGCTCGATCTCCGGGAACAGCGCGCGGATATTGCGCACGACCTCGACCGTATTCGAACCCGGCTGGCGGTAAATCGCGAAGTAGATCGCTTGCTCACCGTTTACCCAGCTCGCGTTCTTGACGTTCTCCACGCTGTCTTCGGCACGCCCGATGTCGGTAAGCCTGACCGGCATCCCGTTGGAATAGGCGACGATGAGGTCGTTGAAGCTCGCCGCTCGCTCCAACTTGCCGGACGACTTCACCGTGTAATTGCGCACCGCGCCCGACAGCACCCCGGACGGCAGGTTGCTGTTGGCGTTCTGGATCGCGCTCACCACCTTGTCGAGCCCCAACCCGCGCTTCGCCAGTGCCTCCGGATTGACGTAGACGCGCACCGCGTACTTCTGCGATCCGAACAGGGAAATCTGCGCGACACCGTTCACCATGGACAGCCGCTGGGCGATATGATTGTCCGCAAATTCATCGAGCTTGGTCAGAGGCAGCGTCTGCGCCGTCATCGCTATGAACAATATCGGCGCATCGGACGGATTGACCTTGCGCAGATAGGGCGGGTCAATGCCGGCCGGCAGGAATCGCATGGCCTGCGAGATGGCCGTCTGCACGTCCTGCGCTGCTGAATCGATGTCCCTCTCCAGGCTGAACTGGAGCACGACGCGCGTGGTGCCGTTGGTGTTGTTCGAGCTCATCGTGTCGACGCCGGCAATCTGGCTGAACTGCCGTTCGAGCGGAGTGGCCACCGTCGAGGCCATGACTTCCGGATTGGCGCCGCGCAGGTTGGCCGTGACCTGAATGGTCGGGAAGTCCACGTTGGGCAGATCGTTGACCGGCAGGCTGCGGAACGCGATCAGCCCGAAGAAGACGACCGCCGCCACCAATACCGAGGTAGCGACCGGCCGCTCAATGAAAATGCGGGAGAGGTTCATGTCATTTTGTCCCTGAAGCGTCGTAACCCTTGCCTTCGCCCTTCGCTCCGCTTTCCTCTGACTTCTTGCCTTTTCCTTTGCCCGTGCCCTTCACGTCACGTCCCTTGCCCGCGTTTGCGGTATCGGCGATCTGCAACGGGGCACCTGGCGCGATTGCCTGTGGTATCTCGGTTAACACGATGTCGCCGGCTTTGATTCCTTCGGCGATGACCACCTCGCCGCCGATCTGGCGCGACACCTTGACAGGCTGGATCTTCGCCTTTCCGTCTTCGATCATGTAAATGAAACTGCCTTGCTGGCCGGGCTGGACCGCCACTTCCGGGACCACCACCGCCTCGGGCTCGATCTTGAGCACGATTCGGACGTTGATGAATTGTCCCGGCCACAGCACTTCAACGCGATTGGAGACCCGGGTCTTGAGCAACACCGTGCCGGTTTGCGCCGTGATGGTATTGTCAACAAAAACCAGTTTCCCTTCTGCTGCCACCGGGCCGGCGCGGTCCGGCAGGATCTCGATGCGCGTCTCCTTTTCATTCTGGTAACGACGGATTTCCTCGAGCTGGCGCTCCGGGATACTGAATGACACCAGAATCGGGTCGGTGCTGTTGATGGTAACCAGCGGCGCGCCCCCGCCGCCCGCACCCGCCGCCACGAGGTTGCCGGGTTTCACCGCCAAGGCTCCCGTCCGGCCGGCGATCGGTGCCCGGATCCGGGTGAACTCCAACTGTATCTGCGCCTGTTCGAGCAGCGCCCGGTCCGCCGCAACCGTGGCTTCGAGTGATTTGGTTGATGTCACTGCGACATCGAACTCCTGCCGCGTAATGAATTCGCGTTTCAGCAGGGGCTCCAGCCGGTCCTGTTGCACGCGCGCGTTCTCGAGCTGCGCCTGGTCGCGCGCAAGTTGGGCCTGCGCCTGGTTATATAACGCCTGGAACGTCCGTGGATCAATCTGAAACAGCATTTGACCGGCCTGGACCTTGTCGCCTTCCCTGAACAACACCGACTGCAACACCCCCGACACTTGCGCCCTGACCTGCACGCTGTGCTCCGGCTCAACTGTGCCGACGGCATCAATCAACACAGGCATCGGCTTGACTTCGGCGCGCGCAGTCTTGACCACCAACGGCGCACCCCGGCCGCCCTTGGCGCCCTTCGTCCCTTTCTGTTCCGCGGCCTTGACGCCGTCACGCTGCTGCCACCACCACCAAGCCCCGTAGCCGCCCACGCCGATGGCGCAGAACAGCAATGCCATGACCAGTCTTTTCATCGTGATTGGATCGAGTAATCCGTATGATCGCTGACGCCGATTGCGAAGTTGAGGCGAGCGACCGCCGTGAACCAGTCGAGGTAGGACTGGATCCTCTGGACCCGCGCGTTCGACTCGTCGACCTGTGCGGTAATCAGGTCGAGCAATGAGCCGAAACCCGCCTGGTAACGCGCCAAGGTCGCTTCTGCCGTTTGTTGCGCCGCCCGGAGCTGCACTGCCGTCGTGCTCACGCCGCCGGCAGCCGTTTGCACGTCATAGTAAGACTGCCACACTTCCAGTTCCGTCTGGCGGGAGAGCACATCGCGTGCCGCCTCAGCCTGGGCTGCCCTGGCTTCGGCCTGGCGCACAGAGTAGGTGTGGTTGAAGCCGGTAAAAATCGGGATGTTCAAGTTCAGCGTAAGGTTGTTGGTTTCGGTAAGTGGGCGGTCGCCCCGAAAATAGGTCCGGCCGGTCGTCGCGTTGAGCGTGATGGTCGGCAACCCGCTGTTGGCCGTAGCATCGGCCTGGGCGCGCGCGGCGCGCGCCTGCGCCTCTGCGGCGACCAGGTCTGGACGGCTCGCCTTGGCGCGGCCGAGAATGTCGGCCAGGGACTCGCTGATTTCACGGATGCGCGGCTCCCCCTGCAGCAACTGCACGCGCAGCGCGGCATTGACCGGCAGCCCGACCGCCGAGGCCAACGATCCCCTCGCCTTCTCCACTTCGCCGCGACTGCGCGTGAGATTGAGCTGGGCCTGCGCCACTTGGGTCTCGGCGCGGTAGACGTCGGCCACAGTGGCAAGTCCCGCCTCACGCCGCCGCTGGGTCGCATCCAGCGAAGTACGCACGCTCTTCAGAAACAGCTCGTTTGAGCGCACCAGCTGTTCGGCTCCGAGAAACCGGTAATAGGCCTGCTCCACCTGAAACACCACGTCCTGCAGGACCCGGTTCTGTGCCAACGCCGCTGCGAGTGCCACGTATTCTGCCGCTTTGACTTGGTTCGCCTGAACACCGAAGTCGTACAAAAGGTAGCTCAAGGTAATCGAGGGACCGTAGCGTGTCAGCCACGCGATCTGGTTGCCCGCCTGTCCGCCCTGCTCGCTGCGCTGCAGACTGACCGTGCCCGTGATCTGAGGAAGCAGCCCGGCTTCCTCGATACCGATACCGGCGGCCGCCGCACGCGCCCCGAACCACGCCAGGCGGGTCCTGGGATTGTTCTGCAGCGCGATTTCCGTCAGCTCCGGCAGAGTCAGCGGACGATCGCCAGCGGGAAGGCGCACGCCCTGCGACTCGGGAACTGCCGGCAGTGGGACCGACGGCTGCCATCTCATTCCGGGAGCGGACGGGACGTAGCGCTCGGTACCGAACGGATCTCTGGTTTCCGGAGTAGGCGCGCCGGAAACGGGAGGTGCCGACCCCATCAATCCAAGCAGTGCGATCTGAATCAGTCCCCATCGCAGCCCAGCTAAAGCGTGGGAACGCTCCCCCAAGAATCCGGCCAAGGATCGCCACAGGCGGACGCCCTGCACGATGTAACACATTCTTCTAACGGCGTTTCTCCAGGGGGAACCAGAATCGCGGAATCATAGCACACCGTTTTTGCCCGGTAGTCTCGACAGTTAGACCACTTTTTGGAGCGTTACCGTTCCCCAGAATCGGATAATCTTATCCGCCAACAAAATTAATCCGGCGCCCGGGAAGCGCGTGCTAAGCTCCTGCCTTTAAAACAAGAATCGTCAATTTCACCGTCTCAAACCGCCGTGCCCAATCTGGTCAATCCACACGGAGGGGAAAAGCTCAGGCCGCTGCTGCTCGAAGGCGCCGCTTTGGCGGAACAGAGAAAGCGCGCGCAGACGCTGCCCAGGGTTCCGGTCAGTTCGCGCGAAAAAGGCGACCTGATCATGCTCGGGATCGGCGGCTTCACCCCCCTCGACGGATTCATGACACACACCGATTGGCGCGGTGTATGCGACGGGATGACGCTGGCGAACGGACTGTTCTGGCCGATCCCGATCACACTTTCGACCAACAAGGAGACCGCCGGGCAGATCAAGCTCGGCGGTGACGTCGCGCTCGTCGAGGGCAGCGAAATCCTCGCGAGCATGAAGGTCACCGAAAAGTACACCATGGACAAAGCGCACGAGTGCGCAACGGTGTTCAAGACCACCGACCTCGAACACCCCGGTGTGAAAATGGTGATGGAGCAAGGCGAGGTCAACCTCGGCGGTCCGGTGAAAGTGCTCTCCCAGGGCGGGTTTCCGGAGAAATACGGCGCTCTCTATATGACGCCGGCCCAGACCCGCGCCGTGTTCGAGGCCAACGGCTGGTCCACGGTTGCCGCATTCCAGACGCGCAACCCCATGCACCGCTCGCACGAGTATCTCGCCAAGGTCGCGATCGAAGTGTGCGACGGCGTGCTGATCCACTCTCTGCTAGGCAATCTCAAACCCGGCGACATCCCGGCCGAGGTGCGCACCAGGGCGATCGCCGCGCTGATCGACAAGTACTTCGTGAAAAAGACCGTGGTGCAGTCCGGCTATCCGCTCGACATGCGCTATGCGGGACCGCGCGAAGCGCTGCTGCACGCCCTGTTCCGGCAGAACTACGGCTGCTCCCACCAGATCGTGGGACGCGATCACGCAGGAGTCGGCGGCTATTACGGTCCATTCGACGCACACAAGATCTTCGACGAGATCCCGAACGGTGTGCTGGAAACCCGGCCGCTCAAAATCGACTGGACTTTCTGGTGTTACCAGTGCGGCGGCATGGCTTCCGACCGCACCTGCCCGCACCGGCAGCAGGACCGCCTGTTGCTATCCGGCACCAAGCTCCGAAAGTTGCTTTCCGAAGGCACGCCGGTGCCCGCGGAGTTCAGCCGTCCGGAGGTGCTCGATATCTTGCGCGAATACTACCGCGGACTCAAGGACGATGAGAAAGTCGAGGTCAAGCTGCGCGGACATTCGGCGAGGTAGTTCTGAAAATGCGAGCTTTTCCGCAGAGACGCCGGACAGGCGGAGAAAGCGCCCTATTTGTCCCGGCGACTCGGCGACTTCGCGGCTACTGCTCTATTACGTGATCCATGCATAACGCCCTTCACTCCCGCCGCCTCCTGCTCTTGCTAGTCCTCGTTGGTTCGCCCTACTCGCCTGTCCCGCTCCCGGCCCGAGCGCAGACGATCAACACCCAGGAACACGCATTACGCGTGGTCAAGGTCGTCGAAGGGTTGGAGCATCCGTGGGGGCTGGCGTTCCTGCCCGAAGGCAGGATGCTCGTCACGGAGCGTCCGGGAAGGCTGCGTATAGTCGGCAAGGACGGCAGGCTCGATCCGCAGCCCGTCGCCGGTCTGCCGCAGATCGCGGCCTACGGCCAGGGCGGGCTGCTCGATGTGGCGCTACACCCGCGCTTTGCGGAAAACGGACTGGTCTACCTCTCCTACGCCGCGCGCGGCGACGGCGGCGTCGGCACCGAGGTCGCGCGCGGCAGGCTCGCCGGCAACCGGCTCGAAAACGTCCAGGTCATCTTCCGCCAGCAGCCCAAGGGCAGTACCGAGCGCCACTTCGGCTCGCGGCTTGTCTTCGACCGCGAGGGTTACCTCTACATCACGCTCGGCGACCGCGGCGAGATGGAGCGCGCTCAGAAGCCCGACGATCACGCCGGATCGGTGATCCGCATGCACGACGACGGGCGCGTGCCGAAGGACAATCCCTTCGTCGGCAGGCCCGGCTGGAAGCCGGAGAAATACACCCTCGGCAACCGCAACCTGCAGGGCGCGGCGCTGCATCCGCAGACCGGCCTGTTGTGGACGCACGAGCACGGGCCGCAGGGCGGCGACGAGATCAACGTGATCCGCGCCGGCGTCAATTACGGCTGGCCGGTCATCACCTACGGCGTCAACTACGGCACCGGCACGAAGATCGGCGAAGGCACGCACAAGCCCGGCATGGCGCAGCCTCTCTACTACTGGGTGCCTTCGATTGCGCCTTCAGGCATGGCGTTCTACACGGGGGACAGGTTCCCGCGCTGGCGCGGCAACCTCTTCGTCGGCGCGCTGCGCGACGAGATGCTGGTGCGATTGAGGCTCGATGGCGAGAAGGTCGTGAAAGAAGAACGGATGCTGCGGGGCGTGCTGGGGCGCATCCGCGACGTGCGCAACGGCCCTGACGGCTACCTCTATCTCCTCACCGACTCCCCGAACGGGGTGCTCGCGCGGCTGGAGCCCGCTGATCGCTAGTTGCGCGGCAAGGTTGCCGGCGAGAGCTGTTCCGCCGCAGCCGCCTGTGGGATCGGCGGCAAACACGGGCGCTTGCATGAGCGCCGCAACGGCGCCGCACCCCGTCAGGCAGCTGCCGCTCTTGGCATTACCGCAACCGGCTCGGGTTCCGGCTCTTCCGCGGCCGGCGGCGGCGCCGCTCCCACCGATTCAACCAGCGCTCCCAGGTCTTCGAGCGGCGGCAGCTCATCCAGTGCGTGCAGGTTGAGATCGTCGAGGAAAGTCCTGGTCGTGGCATAGAGCGCGGGCCGCCCCGGCACTTCGCGGTGGCCCACCACGTCGATCCAGCCACGCTCTTCCAATGTCCTGATGATAGGGGTGGAGACCGTGACACCGCGGATTTCCTCGATGTCGCCGCGGGTGACGGGCTGCCGGTAGGCGATGATCGCGAGCGTCTCCATCACCGCGCGCGAATAGCGCGGCGGCTTCAGGGGATTGAGGCGCTCGATGAACTGCTGATACTCGGGCCTGGCGCGGAAGCGCCAACCGGAAGCGACGTTGACCAGCTCGACGCCCCTGCCCTGCCAGTCGCTGCGCAACTCTTCGAGCACGCGGCGCAGCGTGTCGCTGGACAGTTCCTCGTCGAACAGTTTTTTCAAATCCGAGAGCGCGAGCGGCTCCTGGCTGGTCAGCAACGCGGCTTCCAGCACCTTCTTCACCTGTCCGAGATCGAGCGACGAGTTTTCCATTCTTGTCCCGTGTCATTCCACGGCTGTGAGGTGGCCGGTCTTCAGTTTCACGTAAATCGGGGTGTAGGCCGCCTGCTGGGTGAGCTCGACCAGACTCTCTCGCGCGAGCTCGAGCAGCGCGAGCAAGGTCACCACCAGCACCGCGATGCCCTGCGCCGGCTCGAACAACTCCTTGAACTCGACGTAGCGCGCCTCCTGCAGGCGGCGCAGGATGCGGCTCATGTGCTCGCGCACCGAGAGCTGCTCGCGCGTGATGCGGTGGTGGCTATACACCGCCGCGCGCGTCAGCAGCGCCAGCCATGCTGTGCGCAGGTCCTCGGCATTCACCTCCGGCATCTGCCCGGCAACCGTTTGCTCGAACAGCACGTGCACCAGCGAGAAATCGCGCCCGGCCTGCGGCAGGTCGTTCAGGCGCTGCGCGGCAAGCTTCATCTGCTCGTACTCCAGCAGCCGGCGCGCCAGCTCCGCGCGCGGATCTTCCTCGAGGTCCCCCGTCGTCGGCCGTGGCAGCAGCAGCCGCGACTTGATCTCGATCAGCATCGCCGCCATCAGCAGGTACTCGGCGGCAAGCTCCAGAGAGCGCGCGCGCATCATCTCGACATACTCGAGATACTGCACCGTGAGCTTCGCCATCGGGATGTCGAGCACGTTGATATTTTCCTTGCGGATCAGATACAGCAGCAAGTCGAGCGGCCCTTCGAACTGCTCGAGAAAGACCTCCAGCGCATCGGGCGGGATGTAAAGGTCTTGCGGAACCTCGAGGATCGGCCGGCCGTAGACCTTGGCGATGGGAGTGGTTGCGATTTCGCTCATCTCGCCTCCGGCATGGCAGTTGGCGCGGGCGCGGCGCAACGGCCGGGCTCTAAATGCTGAGGGGGAAGTAATCCGCCGGCCGGGAAGCCGGTGCCAGTGGTAGCCCCATGGGCTGGCGCAGGAGCGCCGTCGAAAAGCGACGCTGGCATCGCCGTATTCTACAGGGAAA
>JAHFRO010000028.1:12499-25907 GCA_023266245.1 Betaproteobacteria bacterium
TCTAAATGCTGAGGGGGAAGTAATCCGCCGGCCGGGAAGCCGGTGCCAGTGGTAGCCCCATGGGCTGGCGCAGGAGCGCCGTCGAAAAGCGACGCTGGCATCGCCGTATTCTACAGGGAAACCATTGCGAAACCTACCGAGAGTTAAAACGGCAGCGGAGCTGTCCGTTTTAACTGTAATTGAGGCCCATGACCTCCTTCGCCTCGCGCAGCGTTTCCTGCGCCAGCTTGCGTGCCTTCTCGCAACCGTCGGCGATGATGCTGCGTGCCAGTGTCGGGTCTTCGAGATACTTCTCGGCGCGCTCGCGCATCGGCTTCTGCTCTGCGAGGACGGCTTCGATCACCGGCTGCTTGCACTCCAGACAACCGATGCCGGCGCTGCGGCAGCCCTGCTGCACCCATTGCTTGCGTTTGTCGTCCGAATAGACCAGGTGGAACTGCCACACCGGGCACTTCTCGGGCTCGCCCGGATCGGAGCGTTTCACCCGCGCCGGATCGGTCGGCATGGTGCGGATCTTCTTGGTGATGCTCTCGGCGTCCTCGCGCAGCCCGATGGTGTTGTCGTACGACTTTGACATTTTCTGCCCGTCCAGCCCCGGCATCTTCGAAGCCTCGGTAAGCAGGGCCTGCGGCTCGGTCAGCACCACCTTGCCGCCGCCTTCGATGTAGCCGAACAGCCGTTCGCGGTCGCCGAGTGGCATGTTCTGCGCTTCCTCCACCAGCGTGCGCGCCGCGGCCAGCGCCTCGCCATCGCCTTTCTCCAGGTACCGGGTGCGCAGCTGCCGGTA
The DNA here is from genome assembly GCA_023266245.1 of Betaproteobacteria bacterium. GTDB lineage: Bacteria > Pseudomonadota > Gammaproteobacteria > Burkholderiales > SG8-41 > SG8-41. The sequence goes on from JAHFRO010000028.1 coordinate 13,287, forward strand.
GAGCCGCGCGCGCTTGGCGCCGAGCTTCTTGATCGCGGCTTCTGCTTTCTGCTCGAATCCGGCCTCGCGGCCGAACACGTGATTGAAACGGCGCGCGATCTCGCGCGCGAACTCGATGTGCGGCACCTGGTCCTCCCCCACCGGCACCTGATTGGCGCGATAGATCAGGATATCGGCGCTCTGCAGCAGCGGGTATCCGAGAAAACCGTAGGTGGATAGATCCTTGTCCGAGAGTTTTTCCTGCTGGTCCTTGTAGGTCGGGATCCGTTCCAACCATCCGAGCGGCGTCACCATCGACAGCAGCAGGTGCAATTCGGCGTGCTCGGGCACGCGCGACTGGATGAACAGCGTTGCCTGCGCCGGATCGACGCCCGCGGCGAGCCAGTCGATCACCATGTCCCATACGTTCTGCTCGATGATCTCGGGCTCATCGTAGTGCGTGGTGAGCGCGTGCCAGTCGGCGACGAAGAACAGGCACTCGTACTCGTGCTGCAGCCTCACCCAGTTCTTGAGCACCCCGTGATAGTGACCGAGGTGCAATGCACCGGTCGGGCGCATGCCTGACAGAACGCGGTTTACAAACATGGTTCTCGTCTCTCAGGTAACCAGGTTCGTGAGCCTGATGAGGTCGCTCACCGGCAGGCCGAGCAGGGCTGCGACCAGCTTCATCAGCGCTCCGATCGCGGGCCACAGCATGAATCCGAGCACGCCCGTGAAAAGCAGCAGGATGAGAATGAAGAAGCCGTAGGGCTCGATGCGTGCGACCTGGTACGCCAGTCGGTGCGGCAGCAGGCTGACCAGGATGCGCCCGCCGTCGAGCGGCGGCAGCGGTACCAGATTCAACACCATGATGATGATGTTGATGAACACGCCCGCCGCGCCCATCAATGCCAGCGGCAATGCGAAGTAGACTCCGGGCATGGACAGCCCGATCTTGATCATCAACGCCCAGAACAGCGCCATCACGAAGTTGCTGAGGGGGCCGGCGGCGGCGACCCACAGCATGTCGCGCTTGGGATGGCGCAGGTTGGCGAAATTGACCGGCACCGGCTTCGCCCAACCGAACAGGATGCCGGCACCGCCGAACAGCTTGCTCACCGCCAGCAGTATCAGCGGCAACGCGATCGTGCCGAACGGATCGATATGGCGCAGCGGGTTGAGGCTGACGCGGCCCTCCGCGTAGGCGGTCATATCGCCGAAGTGCTTCGCGACGTAGCCGTGCGCCGCCTCGTGCAGGGTGATCGCGAACACCACGGGCAGCGCATAAATCGCTATGGTCTGGATCAGATCGAGTTCCATGAAATCCGGATCAGGGCACGCCAGCGCCCGCTACGGGCGGCAGATTTTGAATGATGAGGGTCGGCTGAACGTGTAATTTTAACAGTTTGGGTGTGCGGCGTTGATGAACGCGGACTTCCCGTCAAATGCCGATCGCCGCCGGTCTGCCTTTTCCCTGCCTGGTGACGACCGGCGCTTCTCCCGTGAGATCGATCACCGTGGTTGGCACGATGCCGCACGATCCGCCGTCGAGGATGAGATCCACGCTGTGCTCGAGGCGCGCACGGATCTCCTGCGCGTCGTTGAGCGGCAGCTCATCGCCCGGCAATGCCAGCGTGGAAGACAGCAACGGCTCGCCCAGCTCCGCGAGCAGCGCCCGCACTATGCGATGATCCGGCACGCGCAGCCCGATGGTCCTGCGGCTGGGATGCTGCAGCCGCTTCGGAACCCCGCGCCTCGCCTGCAGGATGAAGGTGTAACTGCCAGGCGTCGCCGCCTTCAGCAGTCTGAACTGCCGGTTGTCGACCTTGGCATAGACCGCGATCTCGGCCAGATCGCGGCACACCAGCGCGAAGTGATGCCGCTCGTCCACCTGGCGGATGGCGCGTATACGCTCCATTGCCGCTTTGTCCCCGAGATGGCAGCCCAGCGCGTAGCATGAATCGGTCGGATAGACGATCACGCCGCCCGCGCGCACGATCTCGGCGGCACGCCGCATGAGACGCGACTGCGGATTATCGGGATGGATAGAGAAAAATTGTGCCAATTTTTCAGTGTTAAGTTTTAAGTTTTGAGTGTTGAGTTAAGTTCCACTGCACTTTTTCAACTCAACACTAAACACTCAAAATTCAACACTGGGCGGCTACCACGCCGCCCACACCGGCGTGCAGCCGGCGGGCAGATCAGGCAGCTCGCCGAGGTCGCAGTGGCTCTCCTCCGGGCTGTGGCAGTCCAAACCGCTGGATGCCAGCAGGCCGAAGCGCCGCGCGTCATTGGAAAATGTCTTAAAATCAGCTAAATAGCATAAGGAAGTGAAGCATGATAACAAATGCCGGACCGCCGCGCGAATCCGTGAGTCTGCGGCCCGCGTAGATGACTCACTGACTAACGGCTGGACGCCCTTATCCTCATGACCACACTACGCCTCGCCTACTCCCTGACCGCGCTGGCCGCGTTGATCGCGTCCGGCGCGGCGGCTGCAGCGCAATGCACGGCCGAGAGCGGCGCGCGGCGCGTACCGATGCTCGAGCTCTACACTTCAGAAGGCTGCAACAGCTGCCCTCCCGCCGACCACTGGGTAAGCGGGTTGCCGGGGCGCGGGCTCTCTGCGGAACAGGTGGTGACGCTCGCCTTTCACGTGGACTACTGGAATTACCTCGGCTGGGCCGATCCATTCGCCAAGGCCGAATACAGCGCGCGGCAACGCGCCGCGAGCCTGCGCAACCGGGCGCGCTTCGTCTACACCCCGCAGCTGCTGCTCAACGGCAAGGACTATCGCCGCGGCACCTTGCGCGATGACTTCGCGGAGCGCGTGCAGGCGCTCAGCCTGGACAGGGCCCAAGCGCGGATCAGCCTCAAGCTCACGACCGGGGCGGCGGATGCGCTCTCCGTGCAAGGCGCGGTTGCCGTGCCGGATACAGCGCAGCGGCGCGGGGCGCAGGCCTACCTTGCGCTCTACGAGAACCATCTCGCCAACCAGGTCACGGCAGGGGAAAACAAGGGCAAGCGGCTGCGGCATGACTTCGTGGTACGGGAATTGTCGGGTCCCCACGCGGTCGATCCCCAGGGCGCGGTTGCGCTAAGCCACCGCTACAGGCTCGATCCCCGCTGGAAGACCGCGGACCTGCACGTGGCAGCGTTCGTGCAGAACGAACTCACCGGCGACGTACTGCAGGCGCTGGCGGTCCCGCATTGCAGGTAATCCATCGGTCGTACATGGGCGGACAGCGCCCTGCCCCATGGTCCGCTATAATCGGATCCATCCGCGCGGCGGAGGGGGCAATGAACCGTTACCAAATAATCGCCCTGGGAATTGCGGCAGCCAACGTGCTGCTGATGCTGCTGTTTCCGCCTTTCGATCAATACTCGGTCGCCAGCTCCAAAGTACCGGTGTTCGCCGGTTTCAACTACGCGTTCACCACGCCCCCCTACGGCGAGATCATTACCGGCGTACTGCTGCTGGAGGTGTTCGTGGTGCTGATCAATGCCGGCATCGCCTTGCTGCTGCTGCGGGACAGGGTCCCCGCCGCTGCGCGGCGCAAGATCGGTTTACAGAACGCAACGCTGATCTTCACCGGCGTCAATCTCGTGCTGGTGTTGCTGTTTCCGCCGTTCGAGTCGGTGTTCGTGCTGACCAACGCCGCACTGCCGACCTTCGAGGGGTTCTACCTCATCTTCAACCAGCAGCCCAACCACGTCATCGTCACCACCCTGCTCTACCTCGAGGTGATCTTCATCCTCGTGAACGGTGCCCTCTTCTGGCTGATCTTCAAGCCCAAGACATCGCAGGAACTTGCTGCGGAACAGGCGCGCGCGCTGGCCGAGGCGATGCGCAAGAAGAAATAAAGCCGTCAGCGGTCAGTTATCAGCAAGACCTGAAAGTTTTTTGCTGAAAGCTGAGTGCTGAATGCCGATCGCCACGAAGTGCTAGGCGGACTTTTGGCGCAGGCGGCTTTGCGCCGGGACGTGCTGCGCCAGGAATTCCATCTGGTCGGCGAGGATGCGGCGGTTGGTAAGGATCAGATACTCGGCGCGGTTCGGCACGTACGGCAGGTAGATCAATTCCATTCGCGCCTGCTCCGGCTTGCAGTTGCCCTTCTGTTCATTGCAGGCGCGGCACGCCGTCACCGAGTTCATCCACGTGTCCCTGCCCCCGCGCGAGAACGGGGTCACGTGGTCGCGCGTCAGCCTGGAGATCGGGAACATGCCGCCGCAGTAAGCGCAGATCTGGCGGTCGCGGTGGAACAGCTCGCGATTGTTGAGCGGCGGCACCTGACTGAACGCCTTCATCGCCATCGCCTTGCCCTTGATGGCGATGATGCTGGAAGCCGTGATGGAGGAGCGCCTGCCGGTCAACCGGTTCATGCCGCCGTAGACGGTGAACGCGTGTTCGCCCGTGGTCCACGCGACCTGGTCCTTGGCGTAGTAGTAGCAAGCGTGCTGCCAGCTGATCCAGCGGTGCGGCACGCCGTGCGTATCGAGCGTGAGTATGAGCGGATAGCCGCTGCGCAGCGTCGCTTGCTGTTCGATGGCGATATACATCTGTCAGACGAACCCGTTACCAACCATTTTCAACACACCGGCACAGCCGGTGCACGGCACAATTTACCAGATTTTTGAATTTATGCCACTTTTCGACCCCCCGGCCGTCCCGGTTGCGCCGGACAGCGCAGCGCGCCTTGGATAGTGCGGCACACAGGGGAAGGGTATAATGCCGCGCCGTGACATCCTGCGCTTTCTGCCCAGTTGCCGTTGCCGGTGGCCGTGATCATACCCAGCAACGGCCCTGAAGCCCCCTCGGCAAACGCCGCCGACACTTCCAAGCTGTCTTTCGCCGCGTTGGGTTTGATTCCCGAGCTGACGCGCGCGGTCGTCGACCAGGGCTACCTGGAGCCGACCCCGATCCAGGTCAAGGCCATCCCGGCCATCCTGCAGCGCCGGGACGTCATGGGCGCCGCCCAGACCGGCACCGGCAAGACCGCCGGCTTCGCTCTGCCGCTGCTGCAGCTGCTTGCGCCTCACGCCAATACCAGCCTGTCTCCGGCAAGACATCAGGTGCATGTGCTGATTCTCACCCCCACCCGCGAACTCGCCGCCCAGGTCGAAGAAAGCGTGCGAACCTACAGCAAGTACCTGCCGCTGCGTTCCGCGGTGGTCTACGGGGGTATAGACATCGATCCGCAGATGAAAGTGCTGCACGCCGGGGTCGAGATCCTGGTCGCGACTCCGGGCCGGCTGCTCGACCACCTGCACCAGAAAAGCGTCAACCTGTCGCGCGTACAGTTTCTGGTCCTCGATGAGGCCGACCGCATGCTCGACATGGGGTTTATCCCCGATATCAAGCGCATCCTCGCCGTGCTGCCGCCGCGGCGCCAGAACCTGCTGTTCTCAGCGACCTTCCCGGACGAAGTGCGCCGGCTTGCAAAAGAGCTGCTGCACTCGCCGGTAACGATCGAGGTCGCGCCGCGCAACACTCCGCCCGACCTCGTTTCACACCAGGTTTATCTCGTCCCCGCCCTGCGCAAACGCGCGCTGCTGGCGCATCTCGTTCGTAGCCGCGACATGCGTCAGGTGCTGGTGTTCGTCCGCATGAAGCGCGATGCGAACCGGCTCGCGCGCCAGGTGCAGCAAGACGGCATTGCCGCGACCGCCATCCACAGCGACCGCACCCAGCCCGAGCGCATGCAGGCGCTGGAAGAATTCAAGCAGGGCAAGGTGACGGTGTTGGTGGCGACCGACGTCGCCGCGCGCGGGCTCGACATCGTAGAGCTGCCGTTCGTGGTGAATTACGAGCTGCCCCACACCCCGGAAGATTACGTGCACCGCATCGGCCGCACCGCGCGCGCCGGCCTGCCGGGCGAGGCGATCTCGCTGGTGAGTCCCGATGAACTGAAGTATCTGGAGGACATCGAGCGGATGCTCAAGCGCAAGCTGCCGCGGGCATCCGCGCCGGCACTCGAGTCCGAGGGCCGCCCCGCACATCGCGCGCGGGGAGCGAAACACGAGCGCGGCGGGCAACGGCCGCAACCGAAACCGCAGCCCGTTCCGCGGTCTTCACCGTCCACCTTCGACTATACCAAGCCCTACGAACCCGCACCGTCGAGCGGTGCAGCGCGAACCGACGCCAGTTTGGCGGGGCACAGGAAGCCGGGGCGCCCCACTGCCGCCCTGCTCGGCGGGGGACCTGCCAAGCGCGAGCCCCGTAAATGACGGCGCGGCCGGGCCGGCGACGCAGAAATCCTGCGATGCACCGGCAGTGGCCGCACGGCGCGCGGCGCTGAGCGCAACCGCATGGAAGCGCTGAGCGTCCCCGAACTCCTGTTCTTCTGCCTCGTCATCATCCTCTCGTACGCGATACGCGGCAGCGCCGGATTCGGCGGCGTGACGGTGCCGCTGCTGGCGCTGTTCATGTCGCTGAAAGTGGTGGTGCCCATGGTGACCTTCCTCGGGCTGGTTTCCTCCTGGGTCATCCTCAGCAAGGATTACCGCTACGTTGACTGGCGCGTGACGCTGAGGATCCTGCCGTCCTGTCTCATAGGCGTGCTGCTCGGGCTGTACTTTTTCAAGACGCTGGACGCGCACGCGCTGGCGCGCGCGCTCGGCTACGTGGTGCTCGCCTACGGCGGCTACTCGTGGTGGCTGACGGTGCGTCCCGCGGCGAGCACCAAGCTGCCGCTCAAGACGATCCTGCCGGTGACCGGCACGATAGCGGGCTTCGTCGGTACGATGTTCGGCGCGATGGCGGGCATGTTTTTCGCGATCTACCTCGATCTGCTCAAGTTCGCCAAGAACGAGTTCCGCGCCACCGCGTCGGCGATCCTGTTCGCGCTGGGCATTTTCAGGGGGCTGGGCTATATCGCCATCGGCGCCTACGACCGCGACGCCTTGATCGCCTGTGCCGCGGCGCTGCCGCTGATGGTGATCGGGATTTTTCTCGGCAACCGCATTCACGCCAACTTGAACCAGCTCATGTTCAAGCGCCTGATCGCGGGCATGATGATCGCGAGCGCCGTTCCGCTCATCCTGCGCTGAAAACCAAAAGCGGGAACGCCAAGGACGCGAAGGGTATGCGAAGGTCGCAAAGGAAAACCAGATCAAGGTATCATTCCTTCGCGTCCTTCGTTGTTCCTTTGCGTCCTTTGCGTTGATGCTTTTTTAGTGATGACTACACTTAAAGGAGTTTCAGCAGAGCAACTCAAAGCCATGCTGCGCGACGGCGGGGAGATCGCGGCGCTCGACGTGCGCGAGGAAGGCGTGTTCGCGCAGCGTCACATGCTGCTCGCTTCCAGCGCGTCCCTCTCGCGGCTGGAACTGCGCGTGCCGCTGCTGGTGCCGCGGCGTTCCGCTCGCGTGGTGTTGGTTGACAGCGGCGAAGGCCTGGCGCAGAGAGCCGCCGGCAAGCTGACCGGCAACGGCTACACCGACGTTCACGTGCTCGCCGGAGGAATCGAAGCCTGGGCCGCGGCCGGTTTCCCCCTTTACAGCGGGGTCAATGTTCCGAGCAAGGCCTTCGGCGAATTCGTCGAGCACCGCTATCACACGCCGCGCATCGAGCCGCAGGAGGTCCAGGCCAGGGTCAACGCCGGTGAGAAAGTGGTCATCCTCGACAGCCGGCCGCTCGCCGAATACAGGAAAATGAGCATCCCGGGAGGCATAGATTGTCCGGGCGCCGAGCTGGTTTACCGTGTTCACGATGTCGTCCAGTCGCCCGACACGCTGGTGGTGGTGAATTGCGCAGGACGCACGCGCAGCATCATCGGCGCGCAATCCCTCATCCATGCCGGTATCCCCAACAAGGTGGTGGCGTTGAAAAACGGCACCATGGGCTGGCACCTCGCCGGTTTCCAGCTCGCGCACAACCAGGATCGCGTCGCGCCGGCGCCGGGCGAATCAGGGCTCAAGAAAGCACAACAGGCCGCGGCGCGCGTGGCGCAGCGTTTCGGCGTCAAGTACATCGACGTCGCGATGGTGCGCAAGTTTGCCCTGGAGATGGATCGGCGCACGCTCTATCTCTTCGACGTGCGCAGCCCGGAAGAATATCAGGCCGGCCACCTCCCTTCCACGGTGTCTGCCCCGGGCGGACAGCTGGTGCAGACCACCGACGCCTTCATGGCCACGCGCAACGCCCGCGTGCTGCTGATCGACGACAACGGCGTGCGCGCCACCATGACCGCCTCGTGGCTGATCCAGATGGGCTGGAACGAAGTCTACGTCGTCCGGAACGCGCTAAGCTCGGGGCCGCTGTACCAGGGACCGGCGCCGGTTACGGCGCTCGGGCTCGACAAAGCGAAGTGCAGCACCATCACGGCCGATGAGTTGAAACGCGCGCTCGAAGCGAAGCGGGGGGTGGTGGTGGATTTCGAAACCAGTCTGCGCTACCGCGACGGCCACATACCCGGTGCCTGGCTCGCGATCCGCGCCCATCTCGCGGACAACCTCAAGAAGATCCCGCCCGCCGCGATGATCGTGCTCATCTCCCCTGACGGCATCATCGCCCGGCTCGCAGCGCCCGAGGCGGCGCAGCTGACCAGGACACCGGTGAAGGTGCTCGCAGGCGGCACCGAGGCCTGGCGCATGGCGGGATTGCCGCTCGAGACCGGGATGACTCATCTCGCGGACGCCACCGACGACGTCTGGTATCGCCCCTATGACCGCACCGCGAACGTCGAAGAAGCGATGAAGGACTACCTTAGCTGGGAAGTGGGCCTGGTGAAGCAGATCGAGCACGATGAGGACGCCAGGTTCCGGCACTTTCCGGCGTGAGGGCGCCGGTCACTGGATCTGCAGGCCGATTTCGCGGATCACTCTCCCCCACTTGTCGTGCTCGGCCTTGACGAAGGCACCGAACGCCTCCGGGGTCGAAGCGACCGCATCGGTGCCGGTGTTGGTGAACGCGGTCTGCACTTCGCGGGTCTGCAGCAACCGCGTGATTTCACGGTTGAGCTTGGCGATGATCGCGCCCGGCGTGCCGCGCGGCACGAGCAGCCCATGCCACAGCGTCGCGTCATAGCCGGGCACGCCCGCTTCGGCGATGCTCGGCACATCCGGCATCTGCGGCGAGCGCTGGGCGGTGGTCACGGCGAGCGCGCGCAGGCGCCCCGCCTTGTGGTGCGGCAGCGCCAGCGCGATGCCGGGGAACCCGACCTTGACCTGGCCGCCCAGCAGGTCGGCGGTGGCCGGCCCGCTTCCTTTATACGGGATGTGCATCATGTTGATCTTGGCCATGGAGAGGAACAACGCGCCGAACAGGTGTTGTGCGCTGCCGTTGCCGGAGGAGGCGTAGTCAATTTTCCCGGGTTGAGCCCTGGCGAGCACGGTCAGCTCCTGCACCGAGTTCGCGGGCAGCGAAGGATGGATCACCAGCACGTTGGGGGCGCTGCCGATCTGCGTGATCGGCGCGAAGGCATTGATCGGATCGTACGGCAGCTTCTTGTAAAGGCTGGCGCTGATCACCAACGGCGTCGCCGTCAGCAGCAGCGTGTGGCCGTCCGGCTGCGCCTTGGCGGCGAGGTCCGCGCCGATCGTGCTGCCCGCGCCCGGCCGATTGTCCACCACCACCTGGTGGCCCAGCGTGTCCGAAAGCTTCTGCGCGAGTATGCGCCCCGGCGTGTCCGTCGCCCCGCCCGCCGAGAACGGAATAATCATGCGGATCGGCCTGGTGGGAAAGTCCTGCGCCGGCACGGCTGATGCCGATCCCAGCAGGACCGATGTGCAGAGTGCCTCAACCAGCCGTCTGTGTTGAGCGCCCTTCATCGTTGCCCTCCTCTTTTCGATCCCTCATAGCCGCCGGGAGGCATCCGCAGCGGCGTTCGTGATGAGTCACCTGTTTACTGGACCTGCGCGCCGCTGTCCTTCACCACCTTGGCCCACTTAGTGGCCTCGCCTTTGAGGTAGGCGCCGAACTTCTCCGGAGTGTCCTGGTAGCTCACTTCGGTGCCGCTGGCGAGAAAGCTCTTCTGCACCTCCGGCTGCCTGAGCGTCCTCACGAGCTCGCCGTGCAGCTTCATGATGATCTCGCGCGGCGTGGCCTTGGGCGCCGCGAGTCCCAGCCACAGCGTCGCGTCGTAGCCTTTGACTCCGGCTTCGGCGATGGTGGGCACTTCAGGCATCGCCACCGAGCGCTTCCCGCTGGTCACGCCCAGCGCCCGCAGCCTGCCGGTCTTGACGTGGGGCAGCACGATGGCGATACCGGGAAATCCGACCTGCACCTGCCCGGCGATGAGATCGGTCGCCGCCGGTGCGCTGCCCTTGTACGGGATGTGCGTCATCTTGATGCCTGCCAGGGACATGAACAGCTCCCCGAACAGGTGCTGCGAGCTGCCGTTGCCGGAGGACGCGAAGTCGATCTTTCCGGGCTGCGCCTTGGCAAGCGCGATCAGGTCCTTCACCGACTTCGCCGGCAGCGAGGGATGCACCACCAGCACGTTGGGCGCATTGCCGATCTCGGTGATCGGCACGAAGTCGTTGATCGGGTCGTACGGCAGCTTCTTGTAGAGCGCCGCGCTGACGAAGTGCGTGTTGGTAATGAACAGCAGGGTGTAGCCGTCGGGCGGCGATTTGGCAGCGATGTCGGCGCCGATCGTGCTGCCCGCGCCGGGCCGGTTGTCGATCACCACCTGCTGGCCGAGTGTTTTCGAGAGCTCCTGCGCCAGGATGCGCGCGGGCACGTCGGCCGCGCCGCCCGGCGAGAACGGTACGATGACGCGCACCGGGCGAACCGGATAGTTTTGCGCTCCGGCAATGGGTGCGGTAAGGCCGAGCCCCACGGCGCCGACCCATGCCAGGAATGCAACAAGCCGCGCGAAAGTCATAAGCTGTTTCCTCTTCGGTAACTGATTATTTAGATTATTTGTGTGCGTCAGACAGGCGCTTCATCATAGCATCTGACAGTGTCGGGTGCGAAGGGTGCCCAGCAACGGCAACCGTCACGGCAGCGGCAAGGTCGCGTGCTACCATCGGTTGCGAAAGGAACTGTCATGAACGAAAGCCCCTCACTGATCCGTTTTCCCGGCGCGCTCGGAACGATGCTCGCCGCGCGTCTCGATCTGCCGACCGGACAGCCCTCTGCCTTCGCCCTGTTCGCCCATTGCTTCACCTGCTCCAAGGAAACGCTCGCCGCCTCGCGCATCAGCGCCGCGCTTACCGCGCGCGGCATCGCCGTGCTGCGCTTCGACTTCACGGGTCTCGGCAGCAGTGAGGGCGACTTCGCCAACACCAATTTTTCCTCCAACGTGGCAGACCTTGCCGCGGCCGCCGCCTGGCTGCGGGAGCATCACCGGGCGCCGCGGATACTCATCGGCCACAGCCTGGGCGGCGCGGCGGTACTCGCCGCCGCCCGCGACATCCCGGAAGCGGCCGCAGTGGCGACCATCGGTGCGCCATACGAGCCCAACCATGTCAGGCGCCTGCTCGCGCCGGCGATCGCCGAAATCGAGGCCGCCGGAGAAGCCGAGGTCGCGCTCGCCGGGCGGAAATTCCGCATCAAAAAACAGTTCCTGCAAGACATTGCGAGCCAGAACAGCCGTGATGCGATCGGCTTGCTGCGCAAGGCGCTGCTCGTCTTCCACTCGCCGCGCGATACCACGGTGAGCATAGACAACGCCGCGCAGATCTTCATGGCGGCGAAGCATCCGAAGAGTTTCGTTTCGCTCGACGACGCCGACCATCTGCTGACACGCAAGGAGGACGCGATTTATGTGGCTGCGGTCCTGGCCGCCTGGGCCAGTCGCTACATCGGCGGGACGGCAACGATCGCGGAACAGCCGGATGACGAAAAAACGGGCACTGTCACCGTCAACGAAACACGCGAAGGCAAGTTTACGCAAGCGATCGCCGCCGGTCCGCACCGGCTGCGTGCCGACGAACCCATCTCCTTTGGCGGCAACGACAGCGGTCCCTCGCCGTACGACCTGCTGCTCGCCGGGCTCGGCGCCTGCACCTCCATGACCGTCCGCATGTACGCGGACCAAAAGCAATGGCCGCTCGCCAAAGTCACGGTGCGGCTCAAGCATGAAAAGATCCACGCCCAGGATTGCGCGGAATGTGAAACCAAGGAAGGGAAAATCGACCGCATCGAGCGGGAAATCGAGCTCGAAGGCAACCTGGACGATGCCCAACGCACGCGGTTGCTCGAGATCGCCAACAAGTGCCCGGTGCACCGCACGCTGCATTCCGAGGTGTGGATACCGACGCGACTCAAGCCGGCGCTATAATCAGCCAGACATATCGCAGAAAAAACAAAACCCTTTGCCACAGAGGACACAGAGTTCACAGAGGGTAAAACCCCATGAACCTGACCGGCGTTGCATTTCGCTTTTTCTCGGTGTTCTCTGTGATCTCTGTGGCTAATGGCTTTGGAGTTATCGGCGTTTATCGGCGTGCATCGGCGGCTAACTGTCGTTTCTTCGATTTTTGAGATGGGTTTTAGCTAAGCGCGGCGGCCGTTTCCCGCGCGGTAACGGTTGGCGCCTAGAATAGGCGTCATGCTAGCGATTCGAGGACTCTCCAAGTCGTACGGCGGCGCCCGGCGCCGCGAGATCCTGCGCGACATTCAGTTTGACCTTGCGCCCGGAGAATACGTCGCCATCATGGGCGAATCCGGGGTCGGCAAGTCCACCCTGCTTA
>JAHFRO010000096.1:0-5859 GCA_023266245.1 Betaproteobacteria bacterium
TAGCCCCTAGTACCGCATTTTGAAGGTGCGAGTCCCTAGTCCCGAGTCCCTAGTCCCGCATTTGCGTCACTGGTCACCAGTCACGCCTCATCAGTCACTGGTGTTACGATAGCCGCGTGCCCGCGCTTGCATCTTTCATCCCTCCGCCCAAGGGCGAACTCGCCCAGCTCGCGCGCCTCGGCCGTTTTCTCGCTCCCTATCGCTGGCACATCGCCGGCGCGTTCGCCGCGCTCGTGGTCGCCGCGAGCTGCGTGCTCGCGCTCGGGCAGGGGCTGCGTCATGTCATAGACGCCGGGTTCGGCAGCGGCGATCCGCGCCTGCTGAATGCCGCGCTGGCCGCGGTGGTGACAGTGTCCGCGGTACTCGCGGGCGCGACCTGGGCGCGCTTCTACCTCATGATGAGCGTCGGTGAGCGGGTCATCGCCGACCTGCGACAGGCGGTCTTCGCCCACGTGCTCGCGCTCTCTCCCGCGTTCTTCGACTCGGCCCGCACCGGGGAAATCGCCTCGCGGCTGACCAACGACAGCGAGCAGCTGCGGCAGGTGATCGGTTTCGGCTTTTCGATGTTCCTGAGGAACGGGCTGATGATGGTGGGCGCGCTGGTGCTGCTCTTCGCCACCAGCCCCAAGCTCGCGGCGCTGATCGTGCTCGGCGTGCCGGCGACGCTGGTGCCAATCCTCCTGATGGGCCGGCGCGTGCGGCGCCTGTCGCGCGTCAACCAGGACCGGGTGGCGGACGTGTCGGCGCACATCGACGAGTCGCTGCACGAGATCCGCACGGTGCAGGCTTACGGGCACCAGAACCGCACGCGGCAGATTTTTGGAGAGGCGACCGAAGCGGCCTACGTGGCCGGGGTGCATCGCGTCCGCGTCAAGGCGTGGCTCATATCGCTGGTGATGCTGATCGGCTTCTGTGCCGTCGGCGTGATCCTCTGGATCGGCGGCCACGACGTGTTCGCCGGGCGCCTGACCGCAGGCCAGCTTTCGGCCTTCGTGTTCTATGCAGCGATCGTCGCAAGCGGCGCGGGGACGGTATCGGAAGTGTGGGGCGAGATCCAGCGCGCCGCGGGCGCGACGGAGAGGCTGATGGAGCTGCTGGATACCCTGCCCGCGCTCGCCGCCGCGACGCCGGTCATCAAGCTGCCGCCGCGCGTGGCGGGAGCGATCCGGTTCGACGAGGTCACGTTCGCCTATCCCGGCCGGCTGGAGACGACCGCGCTCGGACCGATATCGTTCGCCATCGGCCCCGGCGAGCGGGTGGCGCTGGTCGGCCCTTCCGGCGCGGGCAAGTCCACCGTGTTCGCGCTGATCCTGCGGTTCTACGATCCGCTGGCGGGCCGCATCCTCGTGGATGGCGCCGACATCCGGCATTGCGATGCGCACGACCTGCGCCGCGCCATCGCGCTCGTGCCGCAGGATCCGGTGATCTTCGCGGCCAGCGTCGCCGAGAACGTGCGTTTCGGCCGCCCCGACGCGCCGATCGTAGCGGTGCGGGAGGCGTGCGCCGCGGCGCATGCGCTGGAGTTCATCGAGCGGCTGCCGCAGGGGTTCGACACCGACCTCGGCGAGCGCGGCGTCAAGCTCTCCGGCGGCCAGCGCCAGCGCCTTTCGATCGCGCGGGCGCTGCTCGCCGACCGGCCGATCCTGCTCCTCGACGAGGCCACGAGCTCGCTCGACGCCGAGAGCGAGCGCCAAGTCGCAGCTGCCTTGGAGCGGCTCGCGCGCGGGCGCGCCACGCTCGTCATCGCGCATCGGCTGGCGACCGTGCGCAACGCCGACCGCATCATCGTCATGGACCGCGGCCGCATCCATGCGGTCGGCACGCACCAGGAGCTGCTGCGCGCGAACGGGCTTTACGCGCATCTCGCGCGGCTGCAGTTCGTCGCCGAAGAACAACGTGAACCAGTGAACGAGTGAGAATCATGACGCTGAATGACCTACTGCCTGATGCTAAAAAAGTGGCCGCTTCGCTCAAGGCGCGCAAGGAAACCATCGCCGTTGCCGAATCGTCCGCAGGCGGTCTGATCACGGCGGCGCTGCTTGCCGTGCCGGGCGCCTCGGCCTATTGTCTTGGCGGCGCGGTGATCTACACGCGCAAGGCGTTGCTTGGACTCAGGGACATCCGCGAAGATATGCTGGCCGGCCTGACGCCGTCGACCGAGGCGTATGCGCTGTTCAAGGCGCGCGCCATCCGGGAGCGCTTCTCAGCCGACTGGGGCATCGGCGAGACCGGCGCGGCCGGACCGACCGGCAGCCGCTACGGCTACCCCGCGGGGCACGCCTGCCTCGCCGTAGCCGGCCGGATTGAACGCGCGATCACGCTCGAAACAGGCAGCAGCGACCGGGTTGCCAACATGCACGCGTTTGCAGCCGCGGCGCTGAAGCTGCTGGCAGAGAGCATCGCGGGTGATGGGTGAACGGGTGAAAGATGAAGCGTCACGGATTCCCATGCGCTCTGTACATCTCATCGTTCGCACGGCCGCGCTGATCGCAGCAGCGTTGCTCGGGCTGCCGGGCGCGGCGCAGGAACCCGAGGTCTCCGCACAGGCGCGCGCCCTCTACGAACAGACCCGCGACAGCGTGGCGCAGATTCGCGTTTTGCTCGGCAGCAGCGATACGCCCGCCGCCACCGGCACGGGGTTCGTGGTCGGCCCCGGGGGGTTGATCCTCACCAATTACCACGTCGTCGCGGACAAGGCGCTCGAGCCCGAGACCTATCAACTGGAATTCGTTTTGCCCGGCGGCCGCCGCGGTCCTCTGCAGATCGTGGCGGTGGACGTCGTGGACGACCTCGCTGTCGTGAGGGGCGATACCGGCGATGCCAGGCCGCTCCCGTTCCGCGACGCGCCGCTCTCGAAAGGCGACAAGGGCTTTTCGCTGGGCCATCCGTTGAACCAGGGTCTCACGGTGGTCGAGGGCATCTACAACGGCAGGTCCGAGGAGCAGTACTACGAGCGGATCCACTACACCGGCGCCATCAACCCCGGCATGAGCGGCGGGCCCGTCGTTGACATCGGCGGCAGGGTGTTCGGCGTCAACGTGGCGAACCACCGCCGCGGCCAGCTCGTGAGCTTTCTCGTGCCGGTGAAGTTCGCAAAGCGGTTGCTTTCCCGCGCGGCCGCGGCCAGGCCGCCGCAGGGCGCCGATTTCCGGGAGCAGGTGGGCGCGCAGATCAGGGCGCACGACGCGGAGTTGATGGGCGCGCTCCTCAAGGCGCCGCTTCCCGTGCAGAAGCTCGGCGAGTTCAGCGTCCCGGCCAAGATCGGCGATTTCATGCAATGCGGGGCGGGGACCGAGCGCGAGGCGGGCAAGCCGTACACCGTGGATGCCCACCAGTGCTACACGCTGTCCTCCCTCTACATCGACCGGCGGCTCAATACGGGGATGGTGACTTTCCGTCACCGCATCCTGCGCAGCAAAGACCTCGGCGCCTTGCGCTTTGCCCACCTGCAGGAGAGGTACTTCGCCCCGGGCGGGTACGGAGAGGTCTTCGACCGCAGGCACCACACGGGGTACGCCTGCCGCGACGAGATCGTCGCCCTGCAGGGCACGCGGGCGAAGATGGCGATGTGCGTGCGGCGTTACAAGCGCCTGGAAGGGTTGTATGACGTGGTCCTGAAGGTCGCCACGCTCGGCGATCCCGGGCTCGCGCTGCAGTCGGAGCTCGAGATGGAGGGCGTGTCCTTCGAGGCGGCAACGACGTTTTCGCGGCGTTACGTCGAGGCGATCCGGTGGAACCGCTAGCGTTCGTCGAGGTCCTCGGGCGGCATAACGACGTGCTGGCGCGCCACGCGGTGTACCGCTGGCCGGCCCGGATCGGCCGCGGCTACGACATGGACGTCATCCTCGACGATCGGTTCGTCGCGGCGCGGCACCTGCAGATCGAGCCGGCGGCGGACGGGCGTTTCGCGCTGACGGACTTGCAGTCGCTCAACGGCATCTCCCTGCCGCCTTCGGACAAGCGGATGAGCGCCGCCGAGGTGGGCCCCGACGACGTCGTGCGCCTGGGTCAAACCCAACTGCGGGTCCGCGCGCCGTCCTACGCGGTGCGGGCCGAGCGACCCCTGCGCGCGACCGCGGTGTACCGCCGGCCGGTCGCGTTCGCGATCATGGCTGCGGTGCTGCTCGGCCTGGCTTTCTGGAATTCGTGGGTCGTGGCGACGCATGAGGAGGAAAGGGCCTTCCTGGCGTTCTCGATCGTGCTCATTTTCGTTGCCGCCGGGATCTGGGTCTCGATCTGGGCGCTGGTGAGCAGGACGGTCGGCGGCCGGTCGAACTTCTCCGGGCACGGATTCGTCGCCTGCGCGGGGCTGACCGCGCTCGCGCTGTGGGACACGCTGGTCGAGTATCTGTCGTTTGGATTCGACGCGCACTGGCTCAAACACTTCGGCACCCTCGGCGCCGCCGCGATCTTCGCCTACATGGTCTACCGGCACCTGAGGCTTAACAGCCGCGCGGTGCGAAGCAGGCTCGGCATCGCCGCCATGATCGTCTCGGTGACGGCATACGGCGTCGGCACCGGGTTCCAGATCGCCAGCGATTCAGCGCGGCAGGGCGTGCAGCGCTACAGCCAGGCCCTGAAAGCGCCGCTCTTTCTCATGGTGTCCGGAGTCTCACCGGAGGCGTTCGTTGCCGAGGGCGAGACGCTCAAGCGCAAGGTGGACGCCATGGCGCGAGCCGAGCCGTAGTGCACCCGTCAGTCCGCCGCAGCCCGACTCACGACTCACGCCGTTTCGTTCCCATCCAATAATCGGAGAACCAGCATGATTGCGTCGCATTTTGTGCGTCGATCTTTTTTGACGCTGTTTCTGTCTTTGATAACCGCCGGAGTTTTCGCGCAGGCGCAGCCGGCGAAAAATGAGTACGAGCCGCAGGTCGGCCAGGAAGGCAAGGATGTCGTGTGGGTGCCGACGCCGCAGGCGCTGGTGGATAAAATGCTCGACATGGCGAAAGTCACGCCGAAGGATTACGTGATCGACCTCGGCTCGGGTGACGGGCGCACGGTCATTACCGCCGCCAAGCGCGGCGCCCGCGCGCTCGGCATCGAATACAACCCGCACATGGTCGAGCTGTCGAAGCGCAACGCCGACAAGGAAGGCGTCAGCGACAAAGCACAGTTCATCAAAGCGGACCTCTTCGAGAGCGATTTCTCGCGGGCGACCGTGATCACCATGTTCCTGCTGCCTGATATCAATCTCAAGCTGCGCCCCAGGATCCTCGGTCTCAAGCCCGGCACCCGTATCGTGTCGAATTCCTTCACGATGGGGGAATGGAAAGCCGACCAGACGGAAACGGTAAGTGAAGGCTGCACCACCTACTGCACGGCCCTGCTGTGGATCGTTCCGGCAAAAGTGGATGGCACATGGCAGCTCCCGCAAGGCGAGCTCACGCTCAAGCAAGACTTCCAGATGATTTCCGGCACGCTCAAATCCGGCATCGTTGACGCGCTGATCGGCCATGGCAGGCTGCGCGGGGATCAGATCAGCTTCAGCACCGGCGGCGCCCAATACACGGGCCGTGTGAACGGCAACGTCATCAAGGGAACCGTCAAGTCCGGCGGAGGCGCCAGCAAATGGAGCGCATCCCGCGCGAACAAGCCGGCGGCTTCGCGCTCTTGATCCAGAGCGGTGCCCGGGTGTTTTTGACAATCCACCCTTCACCCTTCACTCATTCACCCCCACGATTTGTAAAGGAGTAATGATGTCGTCCGGCGGTCCCTGGATCGAGCATTTCCCGGGCAACTTCGTGTGGTCGAACGCGGCCCTCGTCACCAAGGGCATGGCGCCCTATGGCGCGGTCGCGCTCGGCGAGATTGACCAGGTGTGCGAACGGCTCAGGCCGCGCCAGGGCGAACCCGATG